>JADFGE010000084.1 GCA_022567855.1 Planctomycetota bacterium
ATAATTTAACAAGTGAGACATGGGATGAAGGTCTTAATACTGTTTTTATTTATGGTAATGACACAGTAGGAAATGTTAATAATACTGAGTCTATTTCATTTACAGTTGATACAATTTTCCCAATAGTAAACATATCTTTCCCTGTAAACTCATCAAACTTCTCAACTCAAAGCGTTGTTATTAATTATACAATTGTTGAAACAAATTTATACAATTGTTGGTATACAAATAGTAGTGGGTTGTTTAACTATACTATAACCTGTGGGGATAATATAACCACTGCAACATGGGATCTTGGAATGAATAATGTGACAATATATGCTAATGATTCAGTAGGACAAATTAATTCTAATACCACATCTTTCAATACTTCAGTAAGCAATACAGAACCAAGAATAATCAATGTTTCTGTAAGCTCAGTAGGGGTTAACTTAAAAGAAGGCCCGAGTAATACAAATATAAGTATTAATTTTTCAGTTTCTGATGATGATGGCGCCAGTGATTTAGTTGATGCTACTGCAGCTATAAATATAACTATTACTGGAGGATCACTGAATATAAATTCCGGAGTAGCAACGATTAGTAGTACCGGCGCGGCAGTATTTACCAGTGTTCAAATCGGTGGCGGCCTTTATAGGTCGTGCTTGAAGAAGATGAACTCTTGCGCGTCCAGGTCATGATGTGCACCAGCGATTAGGAGCATGGTCACTGAAGTGACCACGCCTCGAAGAGTGAGCACGATCCATCGTACCACGATCCCCGAGAACTGGTCACTTCAGTGACCAGTTTCTTGGCACAGCTTAGATCCTACAATCCCACCACATGCCCCCTCGCTGTATTCATCTTCGTCGCCCCGCGGTCCTGCACGTGCAGGAAGGACTGTTCGTACCCCAGGGCGACGTGCTCGACGAAGTCGATCGTCGCTGGAAGGCGCTGTGTCGATCAAACTCGGCCTACTTCGACGGGGGCGCCTACAACGTACTCGGCGTCAATCGCAACGGCTGCTGCGGCGCCGTCCTGCACATCATCGAATGCGCGTATCGCTTCTACGCGGTCCAAACGGAAGATTTTGATCTTGGCGTGATGGGATTAGGTGTCAAAGGCTTTACGATGCGCGGTGACCGAGCGCTCATGGGGCGACGATCACACAGTGTGGGCGTGTATCCCGAGCAATGGGAGTTCGCCCCGGGCGGTGTGGTTGAGCCAGGCAAAGAGCCTGTCGATATTCTCGCGGACGAACTTCACCAGGAGACGCGCCTGACCACGTCGAGCGACCCGACGCCGATTGCCGTCCTGTGTGATCCCGTCGCTCGAACCTGGGAGTTGATCTATCTACTCAACGATCCGCAGGGTGAAGCGCAAACCACGCCGGAGTATTCGCAGCTTCGTTGGTGTGCGCGCAACGAACTGCCGGATGATCTTTCGCCGATTGCGCAATCGATGATTCCGCTTTGGCCTACTTCTGGAGGCTGAAGACTGTCTTGTAGACAAACGCAGCAGTGGCTGCGCCGACGATCGGCGCTGCCCAATAGACCCAGTGTGACTGCCACTCCCAGGCCACAAGAGCCGGTCCGAAGCTGCGGGCCGGGTTGAGCGAGGCGCCTGTTGCGGGGCCAATACACAGGATCACTGCGGCCACGGTCAGGCCGATGCCGAATCCCCCGATGGATGCACTTCCGCCCACGCCGCGCTTGTCGACCGCCGTGCCGAGAATTACGAACATCAGGAAGAAGGTCCCGATCGCTTCGAGCACGAGCGCCGCCGGCACATTGGTCTTGTCCGCATCGACCCCGTCGGTGAGGGCTCCCAAGGTGGCCCCGATGTTGCCGACCTGGAACGCGCCGCCAAGCGACCATTTGAGCACAAAGGCGGCGGCGATTGCTCCGGCTAGTTGGGTGATGATGAACACGCCAGCTTGTAGCCAGGGTTGTTTCTTGATCAACGCCAAGCTGATCGAGACGGCCGGATTGATCTGTCCGCCGGAGATGTGCATCGTCGCGCTGACCATCACGGCCAGGATCAAGCCGTGAGCAAGCGCAATCGTGATTAGCGCTGCGTCCGTACCTTGGGTGACGATGATCGCGCCGCCTCCGATGAACATCAGCGCGAACGTTCCGACAAACTCTGCAACGACAGCTCGATGAGTGGGCACGATTGGGCGCTCCTATTCAATAAGGATGGATGGATGCGAAGGATCTATTCGGCACGATGGCCTGCATCGTCGATGGGTGGCCGCCCCGCGTCAAGTGCGCTTGGGAGGTTGGGAAATGAGTGACGGTTGCGCTCAATCGATCGAGCCTTATCAACGCATGACTTATATCACCACGTCGCTTGGAGCGCCTCCCACCAATCCTCGAGCATCTGCTCGTCGAGACGCAAGACGCCGTCGCGGGTCACGTCGTCCGGCGGCGGCGAAAACGACGATATGTGATCAAATACTTGCTCGCGCTGAGCCCCTTCGACCCGTGACAGCAGGTGCCAGAGGGTGAGCGTGTCGCGCGGACGGGCTCGGGTCAGTACCACGTTGATCGCATCCTCACCGCCATCTTCAAAATCAAACTCGACCAGCGCCTGGACCAACTCGTCAGAGGTATCCTTGAAGTAGGGCGTGCCCGGGCCGATGCCGGCCCTCGTTTGACACACGCCGCCCCGCGGCACAATTGAATCAATGGCATCGTGTTCAAGCGACACCCAGCCCGACAGAACTTCCAATCGGCCCGTTCCGCGTTCATCGACCTGAAGCATGTAGTGGCAGCCGAGATCAACCGCGACGGCCGAGGCGGTTTCGACGAAGAACAACCGAGGCGGCGCGAAGATGAACGCTTCGATCGAGCCGCGGGCAAGTTGCAGGCCGTGTCTCTTGTCGGCCTCACTTACCAACAGTCGCAGGCGCGAATTGGGATGCACCGTAACGTCGCCGATGTCCGCCACTTCCACGCGCACCTGAGCGTTGTTATCCGTCTCCAGCCAGTCTCCGACCGCAAGCCGGCCTTCACCAACCAAGGGAACGGAATCGATCGTGGGTGTACCCTTCATGGCGACCACGTTCCATGTTCCGTTTGTTTCGGCTGATTGAAACATCATCCACGTCACCCCGGCCGCAAGCGTCAAGACCGCAGCGATCGCGAACGGTGCGATCCGCCAGCGCCGTACGCCGTGGCGCATCTGCGGCGCATCGCCTTCGTAGCGCAGCACTTGCAGCTTCCGTTCCAACTGCTCGATGTCACGATCGACCGGGCCGGACTTGTCCCAAAGATACCGATCATCGTCGTCGAGCGGCTGCGGCATGTTCACATCGTTCATCGTATCTTTGCTCATCGGCCTTCCTCCGCTGGGGCGTTTAGACCCAGCTTGTCGCGGAGCATGTTCATCCCACGGTGAAGATTCACCCGCACCGACCCCTCGGTCAATCCAGTGCAGGTAGCAATCTGCGGTCCGGTCAATCCCTCAACAAGCCGCAGAATCAACGTCTCTTGATACGCTTCGGGTAAACCGCGTATCACTTCAAGAACGCGCACCGCCGCCCCGCGCGCTGTGTGAGTTTCTGAGCCGCTTGCCGGCTTCGCGATCACATGCTGGGCAACATTCACCCGCCGACGACGGTCCCTAAGAAACTGAGCGGCGAAGTTCCGCGTGATCGTCGCCAGCCAAGGACCAAAGGCGGCGCTGTCGCGCAATGTGGGCAGTTTCCTCATCGCGTGCAGAAACACCTCCTGCATGAGATCGTCCGCGTCGTTCATTCCCACTTGAGCCAGCAACATACCGTGCACCATCGGCGTGTATTGCTCGTGCAACGAGGCGAAGGCTGCACGGTCGCCGCGTCGCGCTGCGGCGACATTCGCTCGGCCCGGCGACAGCTCGCGAGATTCCTGCGCCTCTTCCATCAGCGTTGCGTCAATCGCCACCGTGCCAATCATAGCGCCGCTCAGGCCTCTCTCCGTTGCGGCCCATAAACCGGGGAATCCGCAGAGAAGCGTGCGTCGACAAACCGACCAGGTCATCCACGACCACGGCCATGTGCGTGGATCCAGATTCTCTCAGCGTGATACTTCAGGTTCTTCATCGCGAGCGAGTCTTTCTTTGCCAGCGTCTTGACGCGCGCAGCGTGCTCATCATGCTCGGGGATTCCCGCAATCACGGTCGCCATCGCCGCGCCGAATTCCATTTCAGGATCATCCCCGCGCAGCTGAAGTGCTTTCTTGATCCAGCCGTAGCCTGCAACGCCGTTGGCTTTGCCGCAACTGAGCCCCGTGTCAATGTTGACCTGAGCGTAGCATTGAGCCAGGTAACCCGCATCGAACCACGCCAGCGCATTCGGCTCGCCCGCTGCTTCGGCATCCAACGCTCGCGCCATGAGCATTGCCATCAGCGTCGTTGCGCGCTTGGTATCGCGATCAAGATACAGCGTCGCCCGCCGGAGCGTTTCCATGTGAACCAGCGCGCTATCGCTCGCTTCAAGGAGCTTGAGCGTGTCATCGAGAACATCGCTCTTGGAATAACCTCGCTTCTTGTCAAACGCATTGCTGCCCCAGGGCAGGGAGGCTTGGTCACCGATCTCAACCGGATGGCAAATGGCCGGCGGTCCGGCTTGGGCGGTGGTGATAACGAGTGCCGCCGTACCAACCACCGCCGCGGCAAGTAATACGAAAGTGTTTCGTTTCGTTGTCATGTTCATTGCGTGATCTCCTGATCGTTCTAGGGATTTGATCCGAACTTCGACCTGTGAGTGCGGCCCGCGGGTATGCACCCGCGGCTATTATCGAGCGACTCTCTCCCAACCCGCGTGGCCACAGATATAGACGCCCCCCGCACGATCAGTGTTAACGAGATTCTGCCGCGAGCCACGGTGGGCCGGGGCGGTGCGTTCGTTACGCCGAGGGCCGAGATTTGATCTTTTTGGTTCGTGCGAGGCGTTTGAGCAGTTGGATCTGACCGGTATGGTGGGCATCGTGGCAGGTGATGCCGACGACGAGCTGGGCGTACGTCGATTCCTTTCCGCCGGGGGGGATGAGGTCCCAGCGTTTGGGGGGCAGCTTTGCGATCGCCTCGCGCAAGCGCCGATGCTCGTCGCGCCATAGCGCGCGGTCCTTCGACCACGCCTGTTCATCGGGATCCTTCGGCACCTTCGGCCAGTCCTGGGGTGATCGGGCGAACGCGCCGGCTTCTTCCTGTTCGAAGAATCGGCGTACGACGAATTTCCAATACGCGCAATGCAGCACGAGCTCCCAGATGCAGTGCGATTTCGTCGCGGGTTTCCAGATCGCTTCGGCTGCCGTTACGCCGCGCACCGCCTCGATGAGCGAGGGGCCTTCATGCCAGCAGTCCGTGCCCGGGGGCGGACCGAACGCGTCAACGAAGAACAGGTTCCGTCTATCCAACATCGCTTGGGACCCTCGTACATAGGGTCGGCTCGCCGGGCCGATTGGTCAAGGCGGCCCAGGGGCCTGGATTGACGTTCGAGGCGCGCGAGGCCGGCGACAGTAAACGCACCGCCAACTGACAACGGCCGCCCGCGAGCTATTTCGCCGTCTTGGCGTCGAGGAACTTCTCGACACTTGCAATATCCGGGATGATCTGCGGCGTGAGGGTCAAGGTGAAGGTCTCACCCTCCCGCACCGGTGTGAGCTTGGTGGCTCGCTTGCGCACGATCCATTTTCGTCCGGCTCTGGCGGTAACGATGTTGTCCTTCTGGCGACGACGCTTGGCCAGGTTCCTGAGGCCGCCCTGGATCTTCGCCTGCATGCGCATCAAGCGCTGGATCGTCTTGACCTGCGCCGTGCGCTTGGGCACCGAAGTAACAGTGAAGGTGACGGTCTTGGTGGGAACAACGACCTTACTCATCTCGGCCTCCGAAAAACGCGGGGGCGATACTGTAGCAGCGTTCCGGGTGATGGCAACTTCGGAGGCGAGGTTCGATCAGTCCGAGCCGGCGACGCGATCGACCTCCTCGATGCTGGTGGCGCCTTGGGCGACGAGCTGGTAGCCGGACTGCTGCAAGGACATGAACAGCCCCTGCTCAGCGATCTCGCGGATGCCCTGGATGGTCGGCTTCTTCAAGACGACATCTCGCATGGCGTCGTTGAAGTCGAGCAGCTCGAAGATGGCGCGCCGGCCGATGAACCCCGTCTTGAGGCAGCGCTTGCAGGCGGTGGGGACATAGATTCTGGGCACCCCTTCCATGAGCCGCCCCATTTTCATGTTCTGCGTCGGGGTGGGTTTGACGGGCTTCTTGCAGGTGTCGCACAGTTGCCGCACAAGCCGCTGCGCGAGGATCACGTCCAGCGAGTTGGCCACGAGATAGGCTTCGACGCCGAGATCCAGCAGCCGGAACACCGCCCCGATTGAATCCTTGGAGTGGACGGTGGTGTAGACGAGGTGCCCGGTCATCGCCGCCTGCATGCCCACCGTCGCCGTCTCCGTGTCACGAATCTCGCCTACGAAGATCACGTCCGGATCCTGCCGAAGCACCGATCGGAGGATGTTGGCGAACGTGTTGTCCTGCTTATGATCAATGGGAATCTGCGTGCAGCCCTCGAGGTAGTATTCGACCGGGTCCTCGATGGTGATGGTGTTACGCTGCTCGACGTCGAGCTCGCGCAGGCAGGAGTACAGCGTGGTGGTCTTGCCGCAACCGGTCGGTCCGCACGCCAGCAGCAGGCCGGCGTCTTTGATCGCGATCGTGCGGAGCCTCTCGTACATCCAGGGGACGAGGCCGAGCTCGTGAAGACGACTGGGGGCGTTG
The DNA here is from genome assembly GCA_022567855.1 of Planctomycetota bacterium. Classification (GTDB taxonomy): domain Bacteria; phylum Planctomycetota; class Phycisphaerae; order Phycisphaerales; family SM1A02; genus JADFNO01. Next base: position 6,743 of record JADFGE010000084.1, read on the forward strand.
GAGGAGTCCAGAACCCGAACCACGACTTTTTGGCCGTGCATCGTCGGCGTGAGGCTGACGCGATAGTCCACGCGCCGGCCCTTTACGGATACCGAGAAGTGTCCGTCCTGGACGACGTTCTTTCGGCTCGTATCGATCTGACACAAGATCTTCACCACGCCGATGATCCGCCGGAAGATAGCCATGCTGATCTCGACGGCGCTGAGCATGTATCCGTCAACCCGTATGCGAATGGCGGCGTTGTCGATTCTCGGCTCGATATGAAGATCGGTGGCGCGGGCCCGGAAGCACGCCAGCAGCATGAGGCGGAAGGCGCGAATGCCCTCGCCATCGTCGTCATCGGTCCCCGTCTCCAACCCCGCCGACGTCGCCTGATGGACGGTCACCCCGCGATTATCGACAAGGCTGATGTCGGTTTCGTCGAACGGCTTGTCCAGGGCCCCGTCGATGATCTCGTACAGTTTCCGCTCGTAACTGGTGGGGGCGTCAACGACGGCGGCATGCAGGTCCATATCGACGGTGACCTGGGCCTGAAGGTTCTGATCGTCCTCGTCGATCGCGGCGGAGAAATCCGGGGTCTCCTGCCGCTTGCGGGAGAACTCCTGGTCGGGGTCGATGAACCGCAGCTCCGTCGTGCCGATCATGACCACGTCCCCGTTGTCCAACGCCTCAGTCTTTATGCGATTCTCATTGAGCTTGGTGCCATTGCGAGAGCCCAGATCACGAAGGCGGAACCCGCCCTGCCAGGGCTCGATGATGCAGTGGTGACGGCTGGCCAACTCGTCGCTCACGACGACGGTGTTGTCGCTAAACCGCCCGATGGTGATCGAGTGCTCGGTGAGCTTCAGCCTCTTGACGCCTTGGGGCGTTCTCAGTTCCAGGTACGCCATTGGTGTGTATCCCCACGTTTCATGTTCGACGTATTGTAACCGCCCAGGGCGGGTTGCTCCAAGCCCCCAGCGGTGAGAACCTGGCGTGATGTACGAAAAGGACCGGCTCGCAACGGGAGCTGGGTCGCCTCGACGGGGTCGGGAGTCCGTCGGAGGGGGCGGCTTGCTCATACTACGCCGAGGATCAGCCCGACCCCCAACGCGATCAGATCAGCGCTGTCTCGGCGCGCGGGGGGGAGCCGTGGAGGACGGCTGTGGCGCTACTCCTCCTTCTTCGTGGGGGTGCTCGGCTCCTTGAGGAGCTTCCACAGGTTCTCCGGTCCCGAGTAGACCGGTAGGGTGATGTGGGAGGGATGGGCCTTGGACAGGTGGATGGTGTTTCTCGCCACCCGGGTCTCGCTGTCCGCCTCGCCCAGCTTCTTGCCCGTGTTGGGGTTGGGGTCGAAGCGAGGGGCGTTGGACGAGGAGACCGCCACGCGGATTCGATGGCCCTTATTGAACACCAGCGCGGTGCTCCACAGATCGACGGTCAATGCGTAGACCACACCGGGCTCGAGGAAGACCTCGCGATTGAAGCCGGTGTGGAAGCGTGCGCGCAGGATGCCATCGGTCACCAGCAGGGAGGTCCCGTCCGGATAGACGTCGCTGAGCGTCACGGTGAAGTCCGTGTCCGGGCAGTCGGAGGAAACGTATAGGCGAGCGTAGATGTGCCCCGTGATATCGAGGGGCTCTTTCAAGACCGGCGACGTGAACAGCAACACGTCGGACCGCTCCTCCACTTTTCGCAGGTCAACAGGTCCATTGGGCAGGAAGTAGTTCTGCCCCCCCAGCGTTGGGACTGGGGACTTGGGGTCATACTTGTAGCTCGTGCTGTCCGTGCCCTCAGGAGTCTGGTCGCGCCGCAGGCTATTGTCCGGGTGTAGGTAGAACCGCTCTTCGGCCGCCGACGGAGGCCAGTTGTTCGCCCAGCGCCAGTGGTTGCCGGGGGCGTCCTGGGCCTTGATGTCTCCCATGACGTAGTAAATGACCGCGGGCTCGTCTCCCACTCCGTTGTCGATCCCCTTGGTCCAATAGTCGAACCACTCGATTCGGTTACCTGCATGAGCGATATCCTCGCCGGGCAACATGGTGTTGGGATAGACAATCTTTGGGTCGGCGGTGAACACAAACCCATGGGAGCCTGGGCCCATGATGAGCCGGCACTGTCTGCGGGCGCCGGGGCCGCCGAAGTTGTGGTTGGCCACGAAGGCGTTGATCGTTCCCTGGGAAAAGATGTCGTACCACCCCCCGTAGTAGACCGTGGGAGCGTTCATTCGAATTGCCTGCGAGTCGGTGTCGAGGGCTTCCCAGAACGCGTCGTAGCTGGAGTGAGCGGTCCATTCGCGCCGCGCGCCCGGGTCCTCGAGCCCGTTGAGCCATTGGTTCGCGGCCGCGCGGAAGGTTCCGCCCTGGTGTACGAACTGGGTGTACATGTTGGACCAAGTGACACCGACGTGCATCGCTTTGAGCTCGGGGGGAGCGCCCGGCGCGGCGGTCATTTGGGTGAAGCCCAGGGCCGAGCTGCCACTCGTGCAAATGTTCCCGTCGCACCACGGCTGCTCGGCGATCCAGGCCATGGTGTCGCGCCCGTCGCCGCCGTCGCTGAGGAACACGAGCGCGTCGATGCCGGAGGACGCGCCTCGTCCTCGCGTGTCCTGAGAAACCACCGTGTAGCCTTCGGCGGCCATTTCCCGGCAGTGCTCGATCAGGCCGTCCTTCCCATAAGGCCCGCGCAGCAGGATGACCGGCCACGGCCCCTCTCCGTCCCCCGGGGGGAAGTACACGTCCGTGGCCAACTCGGTTCCGTCGCGCACCACCACCATCAGCGTCAAATCGGCGCCATCCTGCGGACTAACGGGGTCCTGGGCGC
>JADFGE010000085.1 GCA_022567855.1 Planctomycetota bacterium
GATCAGCGTGCTTGGACCCGATGACGGCCTGGCGCTGTTGGAATCTTTCCCACTCAGCTGGGCTCGGATTGTGCTCCAAACCGGCCAAGGACCGCGCATCGTGCAGAGTGCGGACTTCCCAACCCCAATCGACGCCGAAGCTCGCTAGGCTGATCGTTCGGTTCGCTAGTATCTACCGCTGGAAGGACTATGGACCATGAGCAGAATGGCGCTTTGGGGTACAACCGTTGTCGGCCTCGGACTGGTTGGTTGCTCGCACACACCGCATATGTCCGAGTCGACCATGCACCGCGCACCGCCGGCAGGCTTTACCTCGCTCTTGAACGGGCGCGACTTGACGGGCTGGCGCGGATTGGTGGGCGGACCGCCGAAGCTGGCCGGCCTCTCACCCGATGAATTGGCCAAGGCCCAGCGCGCCGCAGACGACAACATGCGCACCCATTGGAGTATGCAAGATGGTGTGCTGCATTTTGACGGCGAAGGTGCAAGCCTGGTGACTGATCAGCCCTACGCTGATTTTGAACTCACCCTCGATTGGAAGATCGAGCCCGGTGGAGACAGCGGCATCTATCTGCGCGGCTCACCCCAAGTCCAGATTTGGGACAACCCCATCGGCTCGGGCGGGCTCTATAACAACCAGACGAATCCCTCGGAGCCCTTGCTCGTTGCCGACCGTCCGCCAGGCGAGTGGAACACGTTTCGCATCGTGATGATCGGGGAGCGCGTCAGCGTCTGGCTTAACGACATCATGGTCGTTCCGGACACGCCGTTGGAGAACTACTGGGAGCGCGACAAGCCGGTCTATTCCCGCGGCCCGATTGAATTGCAAGCGCACGGCAACCCGCTGTGGTTCCGCAACATCTTTGTACGCACAATCACAAACGCCGAGCAAGAGCGCGACCTGCTGCGCGACACACGCCTGGACTGGTGGCGCGAGGCGAAGTTCGGGTTGTTCATTCATTGGGGGTTGTACGCCATCCCGGCTGGACGTTGGAACGGCCAAGAAATCGGCGGGACCGGCGAGTGGCTCATGCACAACGCCCGGATTCCCGTGGCCGACTACGAACGGCTGGCGGGACAATTCAACCCGGTCAACTTCGACGCGGATCAATGGGTGCAGATCGCCAAGTCCGCGGGCATGAAGTACATCGTCATCACCTCCAAACACCACGACGGGTTTGGTCTGTTCGACAGCGCAATGGGTAAGTACGAGATCATCGACGCCACGCCGTTTGGGCGCGACATCATGAAGGAGCTCTCTGACGCCTGCCGCCGCGAGGGCATCAAGATCTGCTGGTATTACTCGATCCTGGATTGGCATCATCCGGACGCTAAGGGCGAGCGATTCGACGACTATGTGCCGTATCTGAACGGTCAAGTGCGGGACCTGCTGACGAACTACGGCGACATCGGCGTGATGTGGTTTGACGGCGAATGGATCAAGGAATGGAACGCAGATCTCGGCCGCGAGCTCTATGCAATGTGTCGACAACTTCAGCCCGGCGTGATCGTGAATAACCGCGTCGGCAAAGGGCGCCAGGGCATGTCCAACTCGCGCACCTCAGCCGGCGACTTCGGAACGCCCGAGCAGGAAGTCCCCGCCACGGGTATTCCCGGGTACGACTGGGAAACCTGCATGACCATGAACGACACCTGGGGGTTCAAGATCGACGATCAGAACTGGAAATCGCCTGAACAACTGATTCGTATGCTCATCAACATCGTCAGTAAGGGCGGGAACTTCCTGCTCAACGTCGGGCCGACCGCGCTGGGCGAAATCCCGCCGCCGAGCGTCGAGCGCCTAAAAGCGATCGGCGATTGGATGCGCGTCAGCGGCGAGAGCATCTACGGCGCGGGACCGAGTGTGTTTGGAGATCTTCCGTGGGGTCGCTGCACGACCAAGCCGGGCACGCTCTACTTGCACGTGTTCGACTGGCCGAGCGATGGCAAGCTGCACGTGCCGGGGCTGAAGAACAACGTCACGAGCGCTCACATTCTCGGGTGGGCAAATAACATCGCAGTCAATCGGTCTCACAGTGGTGATGACTGGATCGTTCACGTGCCGAGCGACGCACCGGACCCGATTGCGACGGTTATCGTGCTTCAGATCGACGGTGAGCCGATGGTCCAAGCGTCGTCCGGGTCTGTTCAGGAGAATGAGAATGCGGGTCAACGCTAGGATTATCGCGACGATATCGTTCGCCATGTTCGCCACGCAGCCCATTATTGCCGACGACGGCCGCAACACGCTCACCCCCGTGCCGTTTACAAATGTCCATCTCACGGACGAGTTCTGGGCGCCCCGCATCGAGACGAATCGCCGAACGACGATTCCCTATTGCTTCACAAAGTGCCAAGAGACGGGGCGCATCGACAATTTCGCCAAGGCGGCGGGACTGATCGCCGGTGAGTTTCAAGGGATTTACTACAACGATTCGGATGTCTACAAGGTCATCGAAGGCGCTTCATATTCGTTGGCGGCCCGGCCGGACACGGAACTGGACGCCTATCTTGACGATCTGATTGCGAAGATCGCCGCGGCCCAACAACCTGATGGGTATCTCAACACGTATCACACGCTCGTCGAGCCGGACAAGAAATGGACGAACATTCGCCGGATGCACGAGCTGTATTGTGCTGGCCATTTGATTGAGGCGGCGGTCGCGCATCATCAGGCGACCGGTAAGCGCACGTTGTTGAATGTTGCGATCAACCTTGCGGATCACATTGAGTCGGTGTTTGGACCGGGCAAGCGCCACGATGCCCCCGGGCATCAGGAGATCGAGATCGGCTTGGTGAAGCTCGCGCGCGTTACGGGTAATAAGCGATATTTGAACCTGGCGAAGTTCTTCCTCGATCAGCGCGGGCGGGCTGAGGACCGGGAAACGTACGGCCCATACTGCCAGGACCACAAGCCGGTCGTCGAACAGACCAAGCCGGTCGGCCATGCGGTCAGAGCGATGTATCAATATTGCGGCATGGCGGACGTAGCCGCGATCACCGGCGATGAGCCGTACCTCAACGCGCTGGACAACCTCTGGCGAAACGAGGTCGAAACACAGTTGTACATCACCGGCGGCGTGGGCGCGCGGCGCCGCGGCGAAGCCTTCGGCGGCGACTACGAATTGCCCAACGCCACCGCCTATAACGAAACGTGCGCCGCGATCGGCAACGCGATGTGGAACCATCGCATGAACCTGCTTCACGCAAACGCAAAGTACGCAGATGTGCTGGAGCGCATTATCTACAACGGGTTTCTTTCGGGTGTGTCGCTGAGCGGCGATCGATTTTTCTACCCCAATCCGCTCGAAAGCGACGGCGAATACCACCGCAGCGAATGGTTCAACACCTCGTGTTGCCCGGTCAACGTGGTGCGCTTCGTGCCGTCGATCGCGGGTTACGTCTTTGCGCATGACGATCACGATGTGTTCGTGAATCTGTACGTGGCGGGAAGCGCGACCCTCTCCTTGCCGAGCGCCGAAGTGAAAATCACACAGCAGACACAATATCCCTGGGATGGTGACGTGCGACTCACCGTTGAGTTGCAAACGCCACGCGAGTTTGCGATCAACCTGCGGATCCCCGGCTGGGTGACCGATTCGCCGGTGCCCAGCGATCTGTATTCGTATGTTGATGATTCTCGCACAGACCATCAGCCTGTGACAATTCATGTGAATGGCGAACCGGTTGATAATGTGCCGGTGCAACTGGGTTATGCACGGCTTGATCGCATGTGGTCGTCAGGCGATGTGATCGAACTTCAGTTGCCGATGCCAATCAGACTTGTTCGATCGCATGAGAAGGTGGAGGCGAACCGCGGGCGAGTGGCGATTCAGCGCGGGCCGATGGTGTATTGCCTTGAGGCGATGGATGTCGATGCGCCGCTCGATCAAATCCTTGTCCCCGTGGATGTTGCATTGACCGCTGCCCATCGGCCGGACCTGCTCGGCGGCGTGACGATGATAAGGGGAACAGCGCTGGTGGCGCCGCAAGCCGAAGAAGATCATGCAAGCGAACCGAAGCGCGTCGAGTTCACGGCCATTCCCTACTACGCCTGGGATCACCGCGATCCGGGCGCGATGATGGTGTGGATACCGACCGACGCGCCAGATTGACCAAAGCGGGGTCGGGAATACTCGTTCCGTCACAGTGGGGCAAGGCACACCTGCTGAATGAGCGAAGCGACCGTCAGATGACGCTGAGTTCGCATCCTGCGCATGTCGCCACTCTCACCACATCCTTGAACGCATCCCGTATCGCCGGGACGTGACCCTTGCGCCAAGCCCTGTGCCTTGGCCTGTATCGCTCGTAGAATGTTCTTGCCATGACCTGCCTCCTTCGGTTGTGGCCACGCTCCCGGCTGCTGAACACAGTGCGGGAGCATTTTTCTTTTTGGATGGCTCCACCGCGAAGTGAGGCTATCGCCATCCTTGACCTCCCTGTGCAGGTCAACCGGCCCTGATATCTCACAAATGCCGCTTGGATGCGGCTCGCCTGTGGTACACTGTTCTCGATCGGTGGCAATGGGGGGCACGTGTGGCCACGGACGGCAGGCGCTACCACTGTACGGTCTCTACCTTCAGGGAGGTTCAGCCATCTGGCCCAAGTCAAGCTTCACAACCCCGGCCGTCGCTGCGATTAGTTTCTGCCTCATTGGCGGGGCAGTCCCCGCCGCGGCCGACAAACTCCACCTCCCAAGCGATTTCCCGACCATCCAGTTTGTACAGGAGAAACGACGATGCGAAGCAAGAAAATAAGTCTGACGACGCTCGCGATAGCAAGCATCCTCCCGTGGGTTGCTGCATCTGTCAGCTCTGCGGACAAGGCCAAGGTTCTGCTTGATCCGCCACCTTTGCCCTCGGGCGGATCTGGTGTCGAGATCGTGCCGGGCAGACCACGGTGGGTTGAGCTGGATGACTTCGTTCCCGGCGAAGCGCCGCCGCTGCGTCGGTCTGATCCCGGCCTACCGATCGCCACTCCTTTGACCATGACCACGCTGACGCCCAGCATCGCGTTCGATGGGGTTATCGACGCAGGTGGTTTGATCCCACCGGACACACACCTTGCCGTAGGTCCGGGTTTGGCCACCGCCGGACGTGTCATTATGGTCACCAATCAACAGGTCCGCCTGTGGGACAAGACCGGAGGTCCCGTCGCTTCACGCGGTCTCAGTAGTATGTTTACAGGAGTTGGCCCTTTCGCTTTCGACCCAAAGATTCTCTTCGATCAGCACTCCGGACGCTTCTTCATTGTGTGCCTCCGAGGCTTAAATAGCACGGAGAGTGAGATCCACATCGCCATTTCCTCTAGTGGTACGCCCAACAATCTTTCAACGGATTGGGCGTTCCTCGTCGGTTCCGGCCTCACGAATATCGGTGGGTTCGACACCTGGTCCGACTACCCCGGTATCGGTGCCGATGCCCTGTCGCTGTTTACGACGGTCAACCTCTTCGACAGTACGAGTACGTTCCGAGGGATAAAGATTCGTATATTCGATAAGGCAGCACTGCTTGCCGGAAGCTACACCTTTGTTGACAGAAATTACGATGACGATGTCACCAACGTCTCTACGACCCAACCGGCGCATGTTTATGGAGCCACCCCCAACGGTGGCTTCTACCTGATTTCCCGGCTGGGCTCGAGCACCTATCGCCTGTTTCACATCACCGGCCACCCGGCGGCCCCCGTGGCGACCACCAACCCGTTCGCTTGGTCGGGGGGGACCTTCCCGTCCGATGGCGGTGCAGACCAATGCACCGTGGCGAATCCGGACGTCGCTACCCTGCGCTCTCGCATCCAGAATGCCATCCACCGCAACGGTCATATCTGGTGTACCCTCGCCGCTGACCCGGATAACGACGGGCAAGTCGAGGTCGTCTGGCAGGACATCCTCGACAACAGCTATCCGTCCAACGCCCCGACGGTCTTTCAGTCCGGTTTCATCAACGGTACAGGCGCCAATCCCTGGACGTACATGCCCTCAATCAACGTCAACGCCACCGGGGACGCGGCGATCGTCTATACCCAGTCCTCCACCGTCGAATGCCCCAACATGTACTACGTCTCGCGCTTGAGTATTGATGCGCTGGGCACGTTCCAGGCGCCGGTGCTCGCGCGAACCAGCGCCGGATTCTACGACAGCTTTTCCCCGTCGGACCCGGACCGCTGGGGCGATTACTCGGCCGTGGTCATCGACCCCACAGACGACTGCTTCTGGGTGGCCCAAGAATTTGTGTTCACCTCAGGGGTCGGCACCTCCCGCTGGGGCACACACATCGCAAGTTTCTGCCCGGAGCCGTACGGGGCTTGCTGCTTCGACGACCGTTCGTGCACCGTCGAGGTGCTGGATGATTGCAACACGCTCGGCGGAACCTATCAGGGCGACGGCACCGACTGCACGCCGAATCCGTGCCTCCTTCCCTGCCCGGCGGACCTCGTCGTGGACGGCGCCGTTGACGTGAAGGATCTGCTCTTCTTGCTCGGTGCCTGGGGGCCGTGCCCGAAGCAGGGAGATTGTCCTGCCGACTTCGACAACAGCAGCGCCGTTGACGTGAAGGACCTGCTCATCTTGCTGGGCGCCTGGGGGCCGTGTCCGTGAAGAAAGGCATCAAGGCATCGAGGCATCGAGGCATCAAGGGGGGAGAAGAAGGCCCCGATGGAATCGGGATCTCCGCTACGCTTCGACATCAGGAAGAAGGCATCGAGGCATCGAGAGGGGAGAAGAAGGCATTAGGCACTGGGCACTTGGAAGAGTAGGGATCAGGGGATCAAGGCATCAGCAAGGCGCTGCCGCGTCCTGAGCGCGCGGGCCTCGCTGTCGAGCTGGGACACCCGCACCGAAGCGGCCCGAAAGGGCTTCCAGGCCACCGTCTTGGGGCAGGACTCGCCCTGTCACCATTGATTCCGGTCAAAGCAAACGATAAGGAACTTGGGTTTCCAGAGGGGCGCGTTACACTCGTGGTCGGAAAGCTCGGCGGTGGAGCCGGCGAAGGTCTAAACGGGGAAATGTCGGCTGGGGCGGTAGGTAACTGTGCCCAATGCGAAATCCGAGTCTATGAACAAGACGAGACTCCGCGATCTCGATCGTCGTGTCCGGGGAACAGTCGGCGCGCTGACCATGGCCGCGGTGGGACTCCTCGCCGGCGGTTGCGATGACGACGGGAGAAACCGCGTCACCAAAGAGGGCGTGGCGACCTCGGGTCTGGCCATCAGCGCCCCCGAAGAACCACTCGATAACGACAAGCGTCGTCGGCTGTTGCGTGAGAAGTTGCGGGCGGCACTGGGAGAACATTACGACGCGCCGTTCCCGGAGGCCACCGAAGACGATCTGAAGAAAGGCGCCGAACTCTGGAGCCTGCTCTGCCTTGGTTGCCACGGCCACAATGGCACCGGTCGGCGGACCCTCTCGCGAATGCTTCCCATCCAGCCCGGCAACCTGACCGATCCCGAGCGCGCCGCGTACTTCTCGGGCCAGGCGAAGCTCTGGATCGTCGCAGAAGGAAGCCCGGGAACGCCGATGTTCGGCTGGAAAGAAGTCCTGACCGAGGAAGACATCCAGGCTGTGGTCGCCCATCTGGGAACCTTGATGCCCGCGAAACAGGATCGCTGATGAGATATCAGATCCAAAGTCTGTCGTGCGCCCTTCCCCTGGCCATCGGCGTGCCCCTGCTCTGCCCCGGCTGCCGGCATGCGGAGGAGCAACCGACCACGCGCGCTCAGGAACCGGAGACCGAAGATTCGTACAACGCTCAAAGAATCACCCCCGATGGAAAGCTCGTCGCACATGACTTTACGCTCACGGATCAGCACGGCCGCCGCTTCCAGCTCAAGGACCAGCGCGGCCGGCCGGTGCTGCTGTTCTTCGGTTACACGCACTGCCCCGACGTCTGTCCGATGGCACTTTCGAGCTGGGCCAAGATCGAGGATCTGCTCGGTGTTCGAGCGACAGAAGTGAGCTTCGCGTTCATCACCGTCGATCCGGAGCGGGACACGCCTCAGCGTCTCGCCAAGCACATGGCCATCTTCAGTCCGCGTTTCCTTGGACTCAGCGGAACACCGGAAGAGCTCGGTAAGGTCTTCGAAGCCTACGGGATCAGCGCCGAAAAAGTCCCGGTGGCCGCTGGTGCGCTGGGCTACTTGGTCGACCACTCAACCCAGATGTTTCTGATCGATCAAGACGGAGCGATCAGGAATCAATACGACTACCGCACGCTGCCGGACACGATCGCGAACAGACTCGAACGACTCCTGCGCAGCCCGGACCCCGTAACGCTCGTCGTCCAAGATGCCTGGTCCCGGCCGACCGCACCCGGTCGGGCCGGCGAGACAGCGGCCCAAGCCGGCCACGAGATGGGTGATCAGGAGAAGCTCGGCCCAGGCGTCGTCTACCTATCGATCGTCAACCAGTCTGATCGTTCTGATCGTCTGCTCTCGGTGCATTCCTCCGTTTGCTCCGTGGCCGAGATGCACAAGACCACCATGGACGGCAACCACATGCGGATGGTGTCGGTCCAAGGGGGCGTCGAGATTCCCGCCGGCGAGACGACCGAGTTTGCGCCCGGTGGTCTCCACATCATGCTCATCGATCTGCACCACGACCTCCTCGCCGGCGAGCGCTTCGAGCTCGTGCTCGTCTTCAGAGAAGCCGGCGAGATCATTGTCAACTGCGAAGTCCGCGCTCCTTAGAATCCAGTCCGCCATTAGCGCAGTTTCAATGATTATGCAGCGTCACGGCGTGACGTAAATGGGAACAATACGAATCCCAAGTAATTCTCAGGCGTTTCGCGGGCGCCATGCTTCATTCCCGACCCGTCGGGGTGAAGCATGCTTTGCCCTAAAAGGGTCAAAGCATGGCACCCGCCTGCGGATCAACTGCGATTCGTATCAAGGGGGTGGTACAACGACCGTTGGACAGTTGCACGCGCATTGATCCTCGATCAGCCGGTCATATCGACGCGGACGAGCTGACGCTCGACAAACGCATCCTGCCCCTCCGTCACCGTGATCCACGAGTCGAGCGGAACGTTCTCGAACACCTGGCGGGTGTTGGAGGTCGGCCACCATATCTCGAGCGACTCGATCGCGGTCGCGTCGCCGAGGCCGATTTCCTGGCGGGCCGGTGAGCCGCCGAAGCTGCTGACGGAGCCAACGGCACGGTGGATTCGGCGGGGCCCGTTTGGCGTCTTGACGCGGACGTCGATGCGCGCGCCATAACCGGCGCGGTTCGTCTTCGTCCCGACAAGCGAAATGTAGAGGTAGCGATGGCCGTGCCCGGGGTTGAGGAACAGGGCGTTATGGAAATGGTCGCCGGGGTAGAAGCCACCAAGCTGGTGGTAGATGTCCTGGTCGCCATCGTTGTCGATGTCGGCGAACGCGACGCCGTGCCCCTTCTGGAGATGTCCGAAACCGCCCGAGGTCGTCACGTTCTCAAAGCGCCGTCCGCCGTCGTTGCGCAGCATGACGTTGGGCATAAGTGTCTCGTAGCTGGGATCACCGGTGGCGAGGTAGATATCGAGGAAGCCGTCGTTGTCCAG
>JADFGE010000086.1 GCA_022567855.1 Planctomycetota bacterium
GCAGATGCCTGGTCGATGGATGTACGCGATCGGCGACAACGACGGTCGCGTCCTGAATAGCCGGATGCGTCTTGAAGTATGCGCCGACGAGCCGGCCGTACCACGGCCAATCGTATTCGGTGTCGGCCGCGGCGTGAATACCCAGGAATCCGCCGCCGCTTCGAATGTAACGCTCGAACGCTGCTTGCTGATCGTCGTTGAGGACGTCGCCGGTCGTGTTGAGGAACACGACTGTACTGAAGCGGGCGAGATTGGTATCCGTAAACGCACTGGAGTCTTCGGTCGCCTCGACGGTGAACCCGTTTTGCTCGCCGAGGTTCTTGATCGCCTCAACGCCGGTCGGGATCGACGCGTGGCGGAACCCAGCCGTCTTGCTGAAGACGAGCACGTGGAGCGGCGGTGATTCTTGATCGGGCGGCGCCGAGACAACCGATTCTACCGGGAACGATGTCGAACAACCGGTGAGGGTAACCATCTGCGCGACGATCAAATATGACATCAACCTCATCATGCTCTGCTCCGGGCTGCGCACGTAGGGTCATGACACAGACGAGGTATAGAGGATACCGGATCGCCGGGCGTCGTTACAGGCCGCCGGTCGAGTGCATTGAAACGTATGCGTCAGACTTGGTCTAACCAGGTATCACGTGAGTGAACGACTTGGGGGTGCCACGCACAGCGAGCGAGTCCCGGCGCGCCGGGATGCGTGTCGGAGAGTCCCCTGAGGTTAGGCACCGACGACTCCCTTCGGTCGCTGTCGGCGGCACCCTTCATCGCACGGACGAGTGAAACTGGTCTAGCGGGCGGCGGCCTGGCTGTTGGCTGCGATCTGGGTGACGAACCGATGGACCCTGCAAAACACTTCTTCACTGCCTTCACCCCGGACAATGACGTGTCGATCCGAGGGGAGTCGAGCCAGCACCTTCCGCTTGGAGCCGAGGCGGTTGATAAAAAGCTCCGCGCTGTGGGGCGCCACGAGCGGGTCGTCATCGGCCTGCACGACCAACGCTGGAGCGTGCACGCGGCCCAGGCTCCGTCGGCAGGCGCGGACGGCGCTGCGCAGCTCCTTGACGCCGCAAAAGTAGTCAACTTCGTACGTCGTCTCCGGGTGCTCGGCGCCATAGTTCGGCCGGCAGTAATGCCCGTTGCTGACCCCGAGCTTCCGCATCGCCCGGTTGATATTGACGATCAGGGGAATCAACGGCGCTCGCCGATCGCGCAGTTGCAGCGGGGCGTTGATGCTGAACACGCCGTCGATCAGAATTTGCGGTTGGGCGGCGGCGATCATGGCCAGCGTGCCCCCGAGCGAAAACCCGCCAATCACGAGCCTTCGGCAGCGCTGCTGGAGGATCGCATGGCCGCGCAGCACGGAATCCATCCAGTCCCGCCACGTTACGTCGATCATGTGCTGTGGGGACGTGCCGTGCCCTTGGAGTCGAACGCCGTACACCCAACAGCCGCGGGCATGAAGGTAGTCCGCCAACGGGCGAAGCTGCTCGGGGGACGCGAGATACCCGTGTACGAGGACAACGCCGATCTCGTCGCTTCGGTTCTGAAGCAGGAACGGCTCGCCAATCTCGCGTGGTTTGGCCAGCTCCGGCTCGACTTCGTCGGCGTGGTCCTGCTCGAAACAGCGGATGTCGGTATGTTCAAGCCGCGCGGCAACCTGCTCTCTGAGCTTGGCCGACGACAGGTTCACGCACTGTTGGACGGCTTGCACGGCGGGTTTCAAGGGCTCCAACTCGTTGGCAATGACTTGAACCATGCCCTTGAGGCGGATGTCGTGAAAATCGTGCTCTACCAGCAGAACAGCCCGATCAATGACGTAGCTATCTGCGTCCACCCGAAGAACGCGCTCCTTGCGCGCCAAGCGTAGAACGTTATTCAGTGGGGCAAAGGACGCTCCGGCGAGCAGCGCCGATATCCCGTTACGAAGCGATGGATGAAGGCGGACCGTGTCCAACTCGCCAAGGCGCACCGCCGCTAAATACAACGATCGGTGGAAGTCCGCCGCGCAAACACGATCACGCTGCAGCGCGCGCAGACCGTAGCAGAAGAGGTGATCCAGGTTCACTTCCAGACGGTTGTAGATCGATCGCACGCAGTCCTCGGTCAGACGCTTCGCCTGACGCCCCAGCAACAGCTCGACCCGGCGCGGCTCGGAGAAGATACCCATGACTTTGCGGGCGACCTCAGGCGCCGCGCCAAGGTAGTCTTGCACCTCGATGGGCTCGCCGAAGTGGATGGAGATCTCGGTGTCGGCCAGCAGTATCCGCCCGTCCACTTGCAGCTCTTCGTCCAGACGCGGGTCGATGTCGCGGGTCAGGAGCCTCACCAGGCGATTGAGCAGGTTCCACCCCGGGCGAAGCGGATAGAACGTGATGGTGACCGGAACGATAACGACGCCGTCCGTGGAGACCTCATCCGGGTCAATCAAACCGTAGGAGTCGGTGTAGTAGGCGATGCGCCGTGTGTCGTTGAGTTCGCAAGCGTCGCGGAAGCGGTGCTTGCTCATTTGAGCCTTGAGCGCAAGCATCGCGGCCCCGGTATGCGGAGGTCCCTGCCGATGCGGACGCTCGAGTCGCAGCCGCCCCCGCCTTACCGTCTTCTTGTTCTTGATCAATCCACCTTCCGGATAGATCAACCAGTCGTGGTCGCCCGTGACGAGATCGCGGATGATGGTTCGGTTTCGGCGAGGATCGCTCGTCGATATCACGCCCAGCGCCGCAATGTATCGACCGAGGAGTCCTTTGAACAACGTGTGCGTGCCGAGGTTGCGCACCGGTCGGCGGGCGTGCTGGTAGATTGCATAGGGGATCAGGAAGGTTTCGATCCGGGTGAAGTGGTTGGCGACGAACAGTGTCGGCCGATCGGTCAGATTCTCGACCCCGGTGACGCGCATGTCGATGCCGAGCAGTTTCTTCAGCACGGTCATCCATCTGCCGGTCGATTTGTACAGAGTCAGTCCCATTCACGTCACCCCAGGTCGCGTCGACGCCTTGGTATCGCTGCGGGTAAGGATGTCTTGCGGCCGCGCGCCGTTCATGCCGGGCCATCCCCGACTGGGATAACGCCCTTTTCCAGCCAGCGGAATTGTCCGTCGAGCACGCCCTCAGCCAGCGCGCAGCCGGCGGTTGCGCGATCGGTGCGCACGGCGCGGAAATGCCGGCCTATCCGTTGACGGGCCTGTCGGCAAAAGAGGTCAGCCAATTGCACCGCGTCGTCGCCGACATCGTCCTCGGTTTCCAGGGACTGCGCATAAGCGCACGCGGCGGCCATAGCGAACAGCTCCGTGCCAATGTCCATGAGGCGCGCCAGCAACAACTGCCGCCGCTCGAGTTTCTGTTGGTGACGAGCCATCGCCTGGAACAACACTCTGGCCAAGCGATGCGAGGTCCGGTCCATGTATCTGTAATGACGAGCCAAGGGCCCCATCGACCGGTAGCGTCGCGGCCAGACCTGCCCCCATACTTGGACGAAGTACCATTTGGAGTAGAAACCGGCGAGACCGGCGGCGGCGCGCAGCTTGCCGGGCCAGGCGGTGTCCGGGTCGAGCAGTTTCATGGCGCGCTTCAGATGCGGATCGAGCGCCTCGCGGGCCAGGAACAGCCGCATGATCTCCGAGGTGCCTTCGATGATCGTGTTGATTCGGGCGTCGCGCATCATGCGCTCCACGGGGTAGGCCGTCTCACCGCGGGCCCGCAGCGACAGCGCGCGCTCGTAGCCTCGCCCGGCCCGGAACTGCATGGTCTGGTCGATGATGCGCCATGATGCTTCAGAGCAAAAGAGCTTGGCCATCGCCGCTTCGATGCGAATGTTGCGCGACTGGTCGGCCCAGTGCGACGTGAGCCACGTTATCGCTTCCATCGCGAACGTGGTGCAGGCGATGTACGCGATCTTCTGGCTGCCCACTTCGTGCTTGCCGATGGGACGCCCCCACTGCACGCGCTCGTTGCCCCACCGCCGGGCGATCGACAGGCATTGCTTGGCGAGTCCCGTGCACGCGGCGGGCAATGTCAGACGTCCGATGTTCAGCGTTTTTAGCGCCAGCTTCAACCCGAGGCCCTCGCCCCACAGCACGTTGTCAACCGGGACCTTGACGTTGTCAAAGCGAATGACGCCGTTGGAAATAGCCCGCAGCCCCATGAAATCGCAGCGGTGAATGACCTCAACCCCGGGCCAATCCGCTTCAACGATAAACGCCGTGATCTGCGACCGTTCCTTGCCGCGATACACTTTCGGGGCCGTCGTCGCCATGACGACGAGCAAATCTGCAATGGGCCCGTTGGTCGTCCACTGCTTGACGCCGTTGAGAATGTAATGCTTGCCGTCTTCCGTGAGCGTGGCGGTCGTGCTCATTCGCGCGGGGTCGGACCCTGCCTCCGACTCGGTGAGGGCAAAGGCTGACAAAGCGCCGTTGGCGATGCGCGGCAAGTACTTCGCCTTCTGCGCGTCGGTGCCGAACATCTTCAGCGGTTGTGGAACCCCGATGGACTGATGAGCGGAGATGAGCACCGCCGTGGACGCGCAATGCGAGGCGACGGCCATAATCACGCGGTTGTAATTCACCTGCGACAAGCCGAGCCCGCCGTACTCCGTCGGCACTTTCATGCGAAAGACGCCGAGGTCCCGCAGCCCTTGAATCACCTGCTTGGGAATCGTGCGGTTTTCGTCCACTTCATCGGGGTCGAGGTGCTCAGCGAGAAACACACTGACATTGTGCACCAACTCGTCACCGACGATCCGGTCCTCGCTACTTTGCTGTGGGAACGGCTGGATGAGCGAGTGATCGGCGCGTCCCATGAACATCTCAGCGGCGAAGCTGCGACCGCCGTCGTCGGTGTCGCGGGCCGATTCGGCAACTTCCATCGCCGCGCGTTGACCCCCGGTCATCCCTCGTGTGGCCATTTGCAACTGACGTTGCTGGGCTTGGGCCGAGGCCGAGGATTTCATGAGGTTCTCAGGCGACATCAGTGAGCGTCCCCATTCGGCGCCGCCCCGTCCGCATAGAAGCACCCGCCGTCGCGGGCAATCTTTTCGAGCAGCGGCGCCGGCGCAAATCGGTCGCCGAAGCTGATCGCCAATTCTTCGAGGCGCAGCTTGATCTCCCCCACGCCGCGCTGATCAGCGTAGTGAAGTAATCCGCCTCGAAACGGTGCGAATCCGGTGCCCATGACCATCGCGAAGTCCAACACCTCCGGATCCGCGACCACGCCTTCTTCGAGACACCGCGCCGCTTCGTTGACCATGATCAAGATCGCGCGATCGACGATCTGATCGTCCGTCAAATCCTGAGCGCTGATGTGGTCTTGCTTACGAGCCGCGGCCGTCACGTCTTTGACTTGCGGGTTCGGCTTCTTGTGGCCGTTGTTGTAAAGATAGAACCCGGCGCCGCTCTTCTTGCCCGTCAACCCACCGGATTCCACAACCGCGCCGAGCGCGCACGGCACACGCATGCGCTGGCCGTAGGCGTCTTCCAGCACTTTCGCCACTTTGTAACCGACATCGAGGCCGACCTCATCGACCAGCGTCAGCGGTCCCATCGGCATGCCGAACTGCTCCAGCAGCCGATCGATCCGCTGAATATCAACGCCTTCCTCGAACATCCACGCGGACTCAACCAAGTACGGCAACAGAATGCGGTTGACCAGGAAGCCGGGGCAATCGCCGACCACCACGGGTGTCTTGCCGAGCCGTCTGACCAGTTCGGTGGCGGCGACAATCGTCTCGCGCGAGGTGGACCGGCCACCAATGACCTCAACCAACGGCATGCGATTGACCGGATTGAAAAAGTGCAATCCCACGAAGCGCTTCGGCCGCCGTAGCGCGCTCGCCAGCTCGTTCAGCGGCAGCGAGGAGGTGTTCGTGCAGATGATGGTGTCAGGGCGAACATGCGCTTCGATCTCACTCAGCACCTGCTTCTTGATCTCGAGGTTCTCTGCCACCGCCTCGATCACGACGTCCAAAGCGTCGAAGCCGGTGTAGTCGATCGTGCCGGCAATTCGGTGCATCGCAAGGTTCAGCTCGTTTTCGGTCATCTTGCGGCGCTTGACGCGGGCCTTGAACATCCGCGCCGCCGAGGCGAGCCCCGTGCCGATCGCGTCCCAGTTGATGTCTTTCATGCGGACGCGAAGCCCGGCCTGACTGAGCGCCCAAGCGATGCCGCCGCCCATGATCCCCGCCCCCACCACGCCGACGGCGCGAATCGACGGCACGTCTTGCGTGGCGGATGCGCCAACCTTCTTGAGCCGCTGCGACGCTTGGAAGATCCAGACGAGGTTGCGACTGATCGACGTGCAGGCAAGCTCACTAAACGCCTGGGCTTCGATCGACAAGCCGTCTTTGAGCGTTCGCCGGCGATAGGTCGCGGCCACAACTTCCAACGCCTTGAGCGGAGCGGGATACAGGCCGTTGGTTTTCTGCATGATCCCGCGGCGGGCCTGGTGAAACACGAGCCGGCGACCCATCGGCGTGGCGCAAAGGAATCGCAGCCACCGTGGCTGTCGCCGCTTGCGTTGTTGGGAGATCTCGCGTCGTCCGGTTCGAGTCACGATCCGATCGACCAACCGCCGTATTTCGTCTTCAAAGAATTCCGGGGCAGCGATGGCGTCGGCCAGGGCGATTCTGTGCGCCTTACGGCCAAGCATCGGTCTGCCCGTGAGGATCATCGGCAACGCCCGTCCCAAGCCCAGCAGACGCGGAAGACGCTGCGTGCCGCCCCAACCCGGAAGGATGCCGAGGTTGACCTCCGGCAGACCAAGCGCCGTCTTGGGATGGTCAGTAACGATTCGGTAATCACAGGCCAGCGCCATCTCCAGCCCGCCGCCCAGGCACGAGCCGTTGATCGCCGCCACCGTCGGCACCGGCAGCTCGGCTATTTTCCCAAACACAGCGTGACCGGCCTCGGCCTTTTCCTTCGCCTCTTGCGGCGTGCGGATTCGCGCCAACTCCTCGATGTCTGCTCCGGCGATGAAGCAATCAGGTTTGCCGCTTCGGATCACGACCGCCTTGATCGCCTCATTGACCGCAAGCTCATCAAGCAGCGCGTCCAGTTCGTTCAACGTGCGCTCGGAGAACGTGTTGACCTTCTCGCCCGGCATATCGAAGGTCAGCCAGGCGATCCATTCCTTGTCGATGGTGAGCGTCCATGCTTGATTCATGGTCATGCCGCCTCCAGCGCCACGGCCGCGCCCTGTCCGCCACCGACGCACAGCGTGGCCAGTCCTCGATGGACATGACGCCGGTGAAGTTCAAGAAGGGTCGTGAGCACGAGCCGGGTGCCGGTGGCCCCGACCGGATGGCCCAAGGCGATTGCCCCGCCATTGACGTTCAAGCGACTGGGATCCAACTCGCCCAGCGCTCGCTTGCGATTGAGATGTTTGCGCGCGAATGCCTCGGACTCAAACGCGCGTTCGTTGGCGATGACTTGCACGGCGAACGCTTCGTTGAGCTCAACGATGTCGAACTCGTTGAGTCGCAGTCCCGTTTGATCGAGCAGTTTCGCGGTCGCATAGACCGGACCGAGACCCATGCGCGAACCGTCAAGGGCGGCATACGCCGAGCCGGTGATGTACCCCAGCGGTTCGATGCCAAGCTCTTTGGTCATACGCTCAGAGGCCAGAAGCACTGCGGCCGCGCCATCCGTGATCGGGCAGGTGTTCCCGGGCGTGACCGTTCCCGCCTGTCGATCGAAGTACGGCTTGAGCTTGGCCAGCGCTTCGGTACTTTGGTTGGGGCGCGGGCCGTCGTCGACAAGCTGGATGCGGGCGTAACCGGGGGGCGTTGCGACGGGGACGATCTCTTCGGCGAAACGTCCGGAGTCCGCCGCCGCCACCGCCTTTTGGTGACTGGCCAAGGCGAAGGCGTCCTGGTCCTCGCGCGTGATGCCGAACTCGCGGGCGAGAACTTCGGCGGTCTGCCCCATGTTCAACCCGCAGATTGGATCCATCAACCCAAGCTGAAGCGCGACCACGGGCTTGAGATGCGCGGGTCTGAACGACGCCAGCGCTTTGAGTCGTTGACCGATCGTTCTCGCCTTGAACAACCGCACGAACAGCGCGGTCATTTGCGCACCGTAGATCAGCGGAATCCCGCTCATCGACTCTGTCCCGCCCGCAATGACGAGGTCAGCTTGGCCGGTCCGGATGTGTCCGGCCGCGGTGGTGATCGACTGGATGCCGGACGCGCAGTTGTGATGGACTGTGTAGGCGACCAGACTCCCCGGGAGGCCGGCCTTGAGGCTGATGACGCGCGCGATGTTGGCGGCGTGGGGCGGCTGAGCGACGTTGCCGAAGATCAGCTCGTCGATGCGGTCCGGGCGAACGCCGGTGCGGGCCAGCAGCTCCCGGACCACGATCGCGCCCAGATCGTCGGCCCCAGCGCCTTGAAGCTCGCCGCCAGCCTTACAAAAAGGCGTGCGAACACCGTCCAGAATGGCGATTCGCGGCTCCATCAATCGTCAGCCCCTTCCCAATTGAATATACGAGACAGCGTGGCCTAAGGTTGGTGAATGATTTCACAAACCCATTGTTTCCAATGGCTTATCAACCAGTGCCGTCCCCGACCCTTCCCTAACGACATCGGCAGGCCAACCGCTCAAGTTGGGCCGTCAGCGGCTCAAGCGGCAGTTTTTGGCCCCAGCGGACCAATCGCATCGTCCACGAAGATTTGGGGCCTCACCCCAACGCCGATCCGCGCCGATTGCCCGATAATCGACCGATAGCGGGCATTGATCCGGCCCTCAGTCCGGTTCCCTCAGCGACGCGAACCGTCGCATTTCTCGGCGATCGTCAGTGCTCTTCGACAGTCGGCGCTATCGTATGGCCACCGGGCGCCGCTCGGCCTGCGACAACAAGTGCGTCAACACAATCGCGCAGCGCCGCTTTCCAATGCCTCGGCTTGCCGATCAGCCTGATCGTTTCGGTGAGATCCAATACGCCAAATCGTGGCCGCGGCGCTGGGCGTGGCTGGTCGTTCGTCTTGCACGGCTCGACCCGGCAGTTGCTGTCGGCGATCGCCACAATCTCGCGGGCAAACTCAAACCACGTACAGCGACCGCGATTGGCGGCATGGAACGTGCCTTTGGCGCCCGCGTCGATCAGCCCCAGCGTCATGCTCGCCAGATCACCGCACGCAGTGGGTCGGCCGATCTGGTCGGCCACAACCTGAAGGGTCGAACGTTCCGAACTCAGATCGAGGATTGTCCGAACGAAGTTTCGGCTGTGGGGCGCAAACAGCCAGCTCGATCGGATGATGAGATGATCGCACCCGATGTCGCGGATGGCGTGTTCGCCCGCTAATTTGCTCAAGCCATAGACGTTCAGCGGGCTGGGCTCATCGTCCACTCGATACTCGCTAGACGCCACGCCGTTGAATACATAGTCCGTCGAGAAATGCACGAGTAGCGCGTCGTTGTCCCGGCAGGTCCGGGCGAGGTTCATGGGACCGAGCTGATTGACGCGCATGGCCTTGGCCGCTTCCGATTCGGCGCCGTCAACATCGGTATAGGCCGCCGC
>JADFGE010000087.1 GCA_022567855.1 Planctomycetota bacterium
TAGAGAGCAACTACGACACCGATCTGTGGACGCCGATCTTTGAGGCGATAACGAAACACACCGGAGCGCATCCGTATAAAGGATCGCTGGACGATCCGGTTGATGTCGCCTATCGCGTGATTGCCGATCACATTCGGTGTCTGACGTTCGCGATCACGGACGGCGCCTGGCCGAGCAACGAAGGGCGCGGCTACGTCTTGCGGCGCATTCTTCGCCGGGCGGTCCGCCATTCGCACCAAACATTGCAAACCAAAGGCGCCTGGCTGTACGAGTTGGTTCCCGCAGTAATAGATTCCTTGGGCGAAGCGTTCCCCGAACTCAACGACAAGCCGGACAAGGTCGCGGAAGTTATTCGTGATGAAGAGGAGGGATTCCTACGAACACTGGATCGGGGGATCGATCTGTTTCAAGACAAAGCCATGTATGAGGCACTTGGCCACGAACTCGCTCGATCACGAAATGCCTCGCTTTGCGACTTGCGCAAAATCCGAGCAGAGTTACTAAAAAAAGTGCAGCCCCAGGAGTGGGACTCGGTCGTTCACAGAGAGGGGACACTTTTTAAGTATGCGATGCGTCGAGCGGACGGAGAACTAGAACTTGTGCATGTCCCTATGGAGGGATTCGACGACTACGTGGCGAACCAATGCACATCTCCACCCACCATCTCTGCGGAAGACGCCTTCAAACTCCACGACACCTACGGCTTCCCGATCGACCTGACGCGCATCATGGCTGAGGAACGGGGCATGACCGTCGATGAAGCCGGCTTCGAGAAGCTGATGGCCGAAGCGCGACAAAGGTCAAGAGGCGCGGGGCGCGACCTCGATGACCCATTCGACCTACTGGATAGCGAGCAGTTGGTGGCCTGCGACGACTCGCTCAAGTATGTTGAACCCTTCGAGTGCGCCGCGCTCATCACGTCCGTCGCGCGAAACACGAAGCCCTTTGATACGGACTCTGCGAAGCTGGGCCAGCAGATCGTCTTTTCGACCAACCGCACACCGTTCTATGCCGAACAAGGCGGTCAAGTATCGGATACGGGGACTGTCCACACGGACGACGGGGAGATCCTGGTTACGCAGGTTCACCAGCGTGGCGATTACATCGTTCACATTGGGCGTGTCACGAAGGGCGAAATCGTGAGCGGAACAACCTGTCGAATGGAAGTCGATCGAGCGCGCCGCCTCAGCATAATGCAAAATCACACGACCACGCATCTATTGAACTTCGCGCTGCGGGCGGTGATCGGCCCCGAAGAAGGTCAGAAAGGCTCGCTCGTTGCGCCGGACCGGTTGCGCTTTGATTTCAGCTCGTCTCACGCGATGACCAGCGAGCAGATCGAGCAGACCGAGCGCCTCGTCAACGCTGACATTCAGCAGGAGCTGGAGGTCTACGACGAGGTGGTGCCGTTATCGCAAGCCAAAGCGATAATCAGCCTGCGAGCGGTGTTCGGCGAGAAATACCCCGATCCAGTGCGCGTGGTCAGCATCGGCGTGCCGCTGAAGGAAGTGCTGGCCGACCCGTCCAACGAGCAATGGAAGGAGTTTTCCATCGAGCTTTGCGGCGGAACGCACCTCAGCGAGACCGGCGAGGCCAAGCGCTTCATCATCACGCACGAACAAGCACTGGCGGCAGGTGTGCGCCGCATCATTGCGCTGACCGGCCCCGCCGCCATGGCCGCCGACGCAGCCGGAAACGAACTTGAATCCCGAGCGCAGCGCGCTTCGGAGTTGGACGATGCCCAACTTCCGGGGGAGTTTGACCAGATCACCAAGCTCTTAGAGCAGCTTACGATCGGGGCGGTGGCGCATCATCGAATCGAAGCGCTGCTTGAGCCGTTGAAGGGGCGCATGAAGGAATTGCGCCGACAAGCGCGGGCTGAGTCTCGATCGAATATCGTCGATCAAGCGCGCGATATCGCCGCAAGCGCCGCAGGCTCGATCATCGTCGACCAAGTCTTGGGGGCCGACAAAGAGACGCTGCGCACCGCATTGGATACGGTTCGCGCCAAACACACGAGCGCTGCGGTGATGCTTTTTACCGCGGACGAGATCGAATCGAAGGTGTCGATTGTGGCGCGCGTGCCCGAGGCGTTGATCGAAAAGGGGCTCAAGGCCGGCGACTGGGTGCGCGAAGCGGCGAAGGCCTGCGGCGGCAGCGGCGGCGGGCGGGCGGATATGGCCCAAGCCGGCGGAAAGAACCCCGACAAAGTCCACGATGCCATCAGCATCGCAAAAAGCTATGCTCAGAAGATCATCCAATGACGAACACAAACCCAGATCAAGAGGACCGCGTGCCGATCGACCCTGACAAAGAGGACGCAGATGCCGCGTCGCTCCCGCTCTCGGGTCTGCCCGAGGGTGATGACAACCTGCCCGCCGTCGTCCAGGATGTCGATACGAATCAGATCAAGCAGTTCATAACGCAGATTCGTTCGGCCGAGCATCAGGTGGGCGAGCACATCATCAACGCGCTGCAGGATCCCGACACCGTGGCCGTGCTTACCACCGTGGTGATCGGACCCAAGGGCGGGCAGCACATCGTCTCAGCCGGGCTTGATCCCGAAACGCTTGAAGAGGTTCAGAAGATGTTGGTCAAGGCCGAAGAGGATCGCCACGAGGACATCCCCTGCGTCGGCTTCCACTGCTTCCTGAAGCGCAAACCGAAGAAGGAGGCGGACGGTGATTCACAGACGTGAGTTCCTCAAACGAACGGCCGTCGCAGCCGCCGCCCCGATCGCGCTGAGCAGCCGATCGTTCGCGCATCGTTTTCAAGACAAGGACAAGCCGTTGTTCAAGATTTCGTTAGCGCAGTGGTCGCTTCACCGCATGCTCCAGGGGGGCGAACTCGATGCGCTCGACTTTGCCGCAT
Source organism: Planctomycetota bacterium (assembly GCA_022567855.1). Classification (GTDB taxonomy): domain Bacteria; phylum Planctomycetota; class Phycisphaerae; order Phycisphaerales; family SM1A02; genus JADFNO01. The sequence goes on from JADFGE010000087.1 coordinate 2,872, forward strand.
TCGCGAAGAACGAATTCGGCATCGAGGCCATCGAGTATGTCAATTCGTTCTTCAAAGAATACGCCCAGGACAAAGCCTATCTGGATCGACTGAAAAGGCGAGCAGACGACAACAGCGTCAAAAGCCTGCTCATCATGGTCGATGGCGAAGGCGGGCTTGGCGATCCGGACGACCTCAAGCGCGAGCAGGCGATATTCAATCATCACAAGTGGGTCAACGCCGCGAAGTTCCTCGGCTGCCATTCGATTCGTGTCAACGCCCAAAGCAGCGGGAGCTACGACGAGCAGCGCGACCTCGCGGCGGATGGTCTTCGCCGCCTGACGGAGTTCGCTGCTCAAGAAGACATCAACGTCATCGTCGAGAACCACGGTGGGCTCTCGTCCAACGGCGGGTGGTTATCAAGTGTGATCAAACACGTCGATCATCCGCGATGTGGGACGCTGCCTGACTTCGGCAACTTCTGCCTGGATTGGAATCGGCGCGATGAGCCGGACGCGTGGTACGACCGCTATCAAGGCGTGACCGAACTCATGCCCTTCGCCAAAGCGGTCAGCGCCAAGTCGCACGATTTCGATGAATCGGGCGACGAAACGCACACTGATTTTCGCCGCATGATGAAGATCGTGCTCGATGCGGGATACCACGGCTACGTCGGCATCGAATACGAAGGCAGCCGCCTCAGCGAGGTTGAGGGCGTGAAGGCGACGAAGAAACTGCTCGAAACGGTGCGCGATGAACTCAACGCGCAAGCGAATTCCAGCGAATAATCCCACCGCGAGCGATTATACGAAACTACGTGATTCTCGTGCGTTTACAGGGTGCCATGCTTCATTCCCGACGCGTCGGGATGAAGCATGCTTTGCCCTATCGGGTCAAAGCATGGCACCCGCCCACGGATCGATTGCAATGCGTATTACAAGGCCGCAGTTTCCTCATCCCTCATCCCGCATCCCTCATCCCGCATGTTGCTCGGAACCCGCCGTGGCGGGGCGCATGGCTCATCCCTGCCTGTACAATCCCCGCCATGAAAGCAGCCGTTATCTCGCAGCAGGGGACGCCCGTCGCGCCGAACGTGCAGGTCGTCGATGATTGGCCGGACCCAACCGCCGCCCCCGGGAATGTACTCGTCAAGACCGAAGCGTCGGCGTTGAATCATCTTGATCTATGGATCGGCCGAGGCCTGCCCGGGCTGGACTTCGACTATCCGCGCATTACCGGTTCGGACGGATGCGGGATTATCGAAGCCGTCGGCGAAGGTGTTGACGAAAGTTGGATGGGAAAGCGCGTGGTCGTCAACGCCGCCGTCCCGCAGCCACCGCCGACGCTCCCCGACACAAGCCTCGCCGGGCCTGACATCACCATGATCGGCGAGCACGATCCCGGCACCATGGCGGAGAAATTCGTCGCCCCCGTGACCAACGTCGCGTGTGTCGGCGATGTTGAACCAACCGACGCCGCTGCGTATGCGCTGACCCATCTGACAGCCTGGCGCATGTTGATCAGCCGAGCGCAACTTCGCGCCGGGCAAACGGTGCTGATCACAGGGATCGGCGGCGGGGTTGCCCTGGCTTGTCTGAACATCGCCAAGCATTTCGGTTGCACGACGGTCGTCACCAGCCGACATCAATCCAAGCTCGATAAAGCAGCCGAACTCGGCGCCACCCACGGCATCCTCGACACCGGCGAAGATTGGTCGCGCCAGGTACGCCAAGTCACGTCCAAACAAGGCGCCGATGTCTGTGCCGATTCGATCGGGAAGGCTGTGCATTTGTCGTGCATCAAGTCATTGGCGCGCGGCGGCGTGTTCGTCACCTGCGGCTGCACCACCGGTCCCGATGCGACAACCGACTTGGCCCGCATGTTCTGGAATCAGTGTTCCATCATGGGCTCAACCATGGGCGATATGGACGAGTTTCGCCAGGCGATTTCGTTACTGAATAGCGGTGCGATCAAGCCGGTCGTTGATTCGGTGCACGATGCGAATGACGCCGCCAAAGCATACGAACGGCTCGAATCCGGCGACCAATTCGGCAAGGTCGTCATTCGCTGGTGAGAATTTCCCCGCGAGCCTGCTCGTCCCCGAGCCGGGTCTCGCAGGTATAACGTGCGTCTACGTCGCGCAACGTCAGCACATTCAACTGATACGTCAACCGCGGGCGGGGATCCCGATGGAGTCGGGACGGCTCGCTGGTTTACGCATCGGAAATTCGCTCCGCCGCAGCGCAAATAAACACCCGCCTGTGTTTGACAAGCGGGTGTCGTGTAATCGAATCGATGCGTTGCCGTCGGCTTACGCGGCTTGCTGGAACTCGTCGATGGATTGAGTATCCTCGATCGCGACCGGTTGACCGGAGAACGCTGCCTTCCATTCCGGCTGGAGGAACAACCAAACCAACAGTCCGCCGTACACCGCGAAGCCGAGGTTGAAAAGGTTGAATCCGCTAAAGAGCGTGATGATGTTCAGCACCGCCCACGCGCCGCCGCAAATCATCGCGAGCTTGCGGCCCCAAGGCTTGAGCCCGAGCACGCCGATGCCTGAGAACAGCATCGCAGCGCTCGCGCCGAATGCGACGATTCCGGCGATGGCCATGATCCCGCCTACGCCGGCTGCGCCGGCTGCTGCGCCTTCGAACTCAGCCCCGAACTCCGCCTCCGTCCCCGCGCCCATCACAGCCATCATGCCGCCGCCGAGGACGATCAAGATTGCGAATAACGCGCCGATCGCTCCGATACGATATTCAGGACGCCGACCGCGGTCATCCCTCCAGTTCGTTTATTGCCCATGAGTAATCCCCTTCCCGTCCCTGGTCAAATGTAACCGAACTGGAATTCATCGGCCCGAAAAGGCCAGGATAAGCCTGCATCTGGACGACAAGGCGCTTCGTGTCTCATAAGGATCGGAGCAACCGTTCCAACCTAACGCTCCATGACCGAATACCCGCCGCTACCGCCGGGACAGAACACTACAATGGCCGCGGGCGGTGCAGACTTCAGATCAATCCACGCTCAGCCGTCCCCAAAGGCAGGTCGCCCAATGCCCTATTCCTTCAACGGAAACCAAACGCACAGCCTCGGCGTGGAGATCGAACTGCAGATCGTCGATGCTGAGTCGCTGGCACTGTCCAATGCCGTCCAGCAGATTCTTGATCGCGTTCCCGAGAAGTGGTCCGACAAGATCAAGCCGGAGCTCATGCAGAGCTACTGCGAATTCAACACCGACGTGTGCTCAGCCGTGAAGGACGTCGAGCCGGACCTGGTCGAGAAGCTGCAATGGGGCCGGTCGGTCGCTCAGGAACTTGGGTTGAACTTCGTCTGGGGCGGTACACACCCCTTCAGCCCATGGTACGAACAGGAATACACCCCGGGCGATCGCTACGAATGGCTGACGCATGTCATGCAGGACATCAGCCGACGTCTTGTTGCGTTCGGCCTGCACGTCCACGTCGGCGTAGACTCGGGCGATAAGGCGATCCAATTGTGCGATCGTCTGCTGCGCCACCTCCCCACGCTACTGGCGCTCAGCGCCAACTCACCGATGTGGAACGGGCGCGAAACCGGTCTCGCCTCGTATCGATCAAAGCTCATGGAGGCACTGCCCACCGCCGGCCTCCCCCAACACATGCGCAACTGGTCAGAGTACGTTTGGCTCGTCGATCACATGATCGCATCAGGATTCCTGCGCTCGATCCGCGAGATCTGGTGGGACGCCCGGCCGCACCATGAATTCGGAACGGTCGAAGTGCGCATCATGGACATGCCGCTAAACATGCGCCATTTGCTGTCACTAGTCGCGCTGACCCAGTCGTTGGTCGCAGCAATCTCCGAACAAATCGATCGCGGGGCCTATCTGTACGACTGCCATCCAATGATCGCCAAGCAGAACAAATGGCACGCGGTCCGCTTCGGAATGGACGCTACCTTCGTTGACCCCGATACGATGCAAGGCGTCCCGGCGCGCCAGATCGTCGAACGGCTCATGACGCTATGTCAACCGTTCGCCGAAAAACTTGGTTGCGCTCAGGAGCTCCAAGGCTTGACCGACATCCTCGAGCATGGCAACGGAGCGCAGCGACAACGCGAGGTCTACCAGCGAACCGGCGACATGCGCGAGGTCGTAAAATACCTGATCGAGCAGAGTGAGCAGGCCATGGTGTAGATCAACGGTGCTGAGGAAAACGACCTGTAGACGCTCACTAGCCTATCGTTCATTGGCCCACTTCGTGTGATTGCCTGTGATTTCAGAAAGCCCGCTATGTCCCAAGCCGACGAATCTGATCTCGATAGCAGCGGACCCGGCACATCCACCGCGGTCAAGACGAGACCGAAACCGCCCAAGCCCAAGCGCCTTCGACCCTGGCAGGTGTTGCTGCACAACGATGAAGTCAACGACATGCTGTACGTCGTCGAAACGATCATGGAGCTGACGACGCTGAACCGTGATGAGGCGGTGCAGCGGATGGCCGAAGCCCACAAAATGGACATCGCACTGTTGTTGACCACGCACCGTGAGCATGCCGAGTTGCTCTGTGAGCAGTTCCAGAGCAAGCGACTCAAGGTGACCGCCGAGCCGGCGCCGTGACGGCCACTTACATTGTTCTTCGGTTCTTTTCGACGAGAAGCCTATTGCATCACAGCATGAGCGGCGTCATAATTGACGTTACGAGAATACCGTTCGTCGTACTGTCTGAAACAAGCGAGAGATTGATCGGAGCAAAACGATATGCCGGATCAGCGTTATCGCACGCACAATTGGGTCGCCTTGGGTCTTCTCATCACTTTCGGATCACTCTCTTCGACATCGTGGGGCCAGTGCCAGGTCAATGAGCTATCCAAATTCATCGCTTCCGAGGTCGCGACCTTCGATGCGTTCGGCGGATCGATATCGATGAGCGGCTTTGTCGCCGTGATCGGGACTGAAGGTGATGACGCGCCAGGCATGAATTCAACCGGCGCCGCATATATCTACCGCTACGACCCCATGACCGCGCAGTGGAACCAAGAGGCGAAGTTGGTCGCCTCGGACGCAGCGTCTTGGGACGAATTCGGCACCGCCGTCGCCGTCGATGGTGACTTCGCCGTCGTCGGCGCCAATCAGATCGGCAACATCGGACCCGGCGCAGCCTACGTTTTTCGCTACGACCCTGATACCGGCCAATGGAACGAACAAGTCAAGCTCACCGCGTCCGACGCTGAATCAAAGGATGAGTTCGGCCATGCCGTTGCCATCGACGGCGATCGGATCGTCGTCGGCGCATTTCGAGGCGATGACTTTTGCCCGGGGAATCCAAATTGCGATTCGGGTGCGGCCTACGTCTTCCGCTATGATCCCGATACATCGGGATGGAGCGAAGAGGCCAAACTCACCGCTTCTGACGCGGCGTTCCTCGACGCCTTTGGCAATTCCGTGTCGATCAGCGGCGACGTCATCATCATCGGTGCGGAGTACGCCAATGATGCCTGCCCCGAAGATCTCTTTTGTAATTCGGGTGCGGCGTACATCTACCGTTTCGATCCCAAAACAGAACAATGGAACGAGCAAACCAAGCTCACCGCTGACGACGCCGCGACTAAGGATATCTTTGGCTATGTCGTTTCGATACACGAGCAAGGGATCGCCGTCATTTGCGCGGCACAGTTCAACAACGCCGGCGTCGGGAAAGCCTACGTTTTTCAATATGATGCGAAAGGCGAATCGTGGCACCAACAGGCGAAACTCACCGCTTCTGACGCACTGACCGGCGACCAGCTCGGCGTTTCCGTGACCATGGCGGGCGATGTTATTGCCCTAGGAATGCGCTCGCCGACGCTGTTTGGGGGTACCGGTTTCGGCGCCGCCTATCTGTATCAAGAACCCCTCGGCGGCTGGACCAACTCGACCGAAACCGCCAAGCTCACTCCCTCCGATGCGCAAGTGAATGATTCATTCGGCATCGCAGTCTCTATCGACGACGGCATCGCGCTCATAGGAGCTTTCGAGGATAATGATGCTGGTGCGCTTTCGGGCTCGCTCTATTCCTTCGGCGGTCTTTCCGATTGCAATACCAACGGCGAGCTCGACCTCTGCGACATCGCCGACGGGTTCAGTAGCGACGACAACAACAACGGCATCCCCGACGAATGTGAACCCCCACCTTGCCCATGGGATCTCGACGGCAGCAACGACGTTGGTGTTAAGGATCTGCTCATCTTGCTGGGCGTCTGGGGGCCGTGCCCGCCGAAGGGAGATTGCTCCGCCGACTTCGACGGCAGCGGCGACGTTGGCGTTAAGGATTTGCTCATCTTGCTGGGCGTCTGGGGTTCCTGTCCCTGAAGAAGGCATGATGGCATCAAGATAGCCGTCCCGATTTCATCGGGAGTACCCCGCGGACGCCTCCAAACTCAGTCAACGATCCGTTGGGCAACGATCCCGTTTAGCCGCGAGCCGAAGGCGAGCGCGTCGCCGAAATGGCATCAAAGCATCGAGGAAATATTCAATACGGCGAAACTGCGGCGCTGATTTGTCATTGGGCAACGTTGTCTTCGGCCGGGCGATCGCTCTCGGCGCCGAATGTGAACTCGGCCCCGACCTTGCACACCGGGCCGAACAGCCGCCGGCAATGAACGATCCGAAGCGGCAGATAACGCAGCCGACCGCTGGCC
>JADFGE010000088.1 GCA_022567855.1 Planctomycetota bacterium
GAATCGGCTGTTGCTCAGAACGATCCGCCGAAGCTCCGTGTTGACGAGCAGTCGTGCGCCGTGCCGTTGGGCCTGTTCGGCCAGTTTGACGAGGAACTGATGCGGATCGGCGATCGCGCTCTGGACATAGTGCAACGCTCCCACCACGCCGGGCTTGAGCATCGGCTCGCGGTCGCGCACTTCGTCGCCGCTCAGGACATCGACGTCGAAGTTGTAGCGTCGCAGCAGTTGGGCGTCGCGCTCGCCTCGTCGTCGTCCTTCTTCGGACCGGAACACCTCCAACCAGCCGCACGGCTGATAGTCACAGGGAATGTCTGCCTCGCTCACGATTGTCTCGAAGCAGGCGCCCGCTTGAGCACCCAGCTTCCCGAGGAACTCCATGCAATAGGCTTCGTGCTTGTGCGTGCATGCGCGGCTGAATTTCCACAGCCATCGCCACAGTTCCAGGTCCAGTCGGGGCGGGATATATAACGGACCGGAGCCATTGAGCATCCACCGCAAGGTCTGTCGAACCAGTCCCGGCCGAGGCATCGGAGGATGGCCGACGGCGATAATGCCGGCGGGGCCGAACGACGCCCCGCTTCCGATCTCGCCTTTATCGATGAGCGTGATACGGTGGCCGCGCTTGGCCAGGTAGTAGGCACAGCAAACGCCGATGATTCCGGCGCCGACGACGATGGTATGAGTGCGGCTCACCGACTCGATCTCCTAGGGCTTAAAGCCGACCGTTGACGGCGGCATTGTATCGGCGCGGCCTAGCCGGTATTGTTGCGTGCCCGCAGGGGACAGGAGCACGTCAATGCCGCATCGTATTGGAATCATCGGGGCGGGGGGGATTGCGCAGCTGCATGCCCAGACGGCGGCGAAGGTTGGGTTGGAAGTCGCAGCCGTCTGCGATATCGATGAAGCTCGAGCGAAGCGGCTGGCGGGGCAGTACAACGGCGCCATCGCGACGAACTCACATGCGGCGCTTCTTGAGATGAGCGATGTATCAGCGGTCGCCATTGCCACGCCCACTTCAACGCACAAGCCCCTGGCTATTGCAGCGCTTCAAGCCGGCAAGGATGTGCTGTTGGAGAAGCCGATGGCGATCAACTGTGGCGAGTGCGACGAGATCATCGACGCGGTCCAACGTGCGGACGGGTTCCTTCAGATGGGCTTCGTCTGCCGAGTTGCCCCAGCATCGCGCGCCGTAAAGCGTTTCATCGACGCCGGCCGACTCGGGCGAATCTACCACGCCAAGGCGACGCTCTATCGGCGACGGGGGATTCCCGGGCTGGGGCGCTGGTTCACGACGAAGCGCGAATCGGGCGGCGGGGTGCTCATGGACTTGGGCGTGCACCTGCTCGACCTGGTTCTGTACCTCACCGGACATCCCAAGCCGATGCGCGTCTGTGCCGCGTGCACGAGCACGTTCGGATCGCCGATCGACAAGTACACGTACGACGAGATGTGGGCCGGGCCGCCGAACCCCAAAGGCGTCTTTGATGTCGAGGATGCGGTCACCGCGCTGATTCATTTCGACAACGGCATGACATTGGAGCTCAACACGACCTGGGCGGCTGATTTACCCAATGGAATCTATCGTGATGGCGTGCTGCTGCTCGGTGATAAGGGCGGGTGCTTCTTTGATCTGTGGTCCAACGAAGTGATTCTCACCGCCCAGCAGGATGGTTATCTCGTGGACACGAAGCCGAGCTTCCCGCCCGGCGATGCTTGGGCCGCGGCGTGGCAGCGCCAGTACGAAGTGTTTGCCGAAAACCTCGGCCAGCGCAAAGCGCCCGAGGCTTCTGCGACAGACGGTCGCGCGGTGCAGCGGCTTCTCGATGCGCTGTATCGATCCGCCGAGTCCGGCTGCGAAGTGCAGCTTGGTTGAGGGCAGGTCGCCTAATACGAATCCTAAGTAATTCTCAGGCGTTGACCGGGCGCCATGCTTCATTCCCGACGAGTCGGGGTGAAGCATGCTTTGCCCTATCGGGTCAAAGCATGGCGCCCGCCTGCGGATCAACTGCGATTCGTATAATACGAATCCTAAGTAATTCTCAGGCGTTGACCGGGCGCCATGCTTCATCCCCGACGCGTCGGGGTGAAGCATGCTTTGCCCTAAAAGGGTCGAAGCATGGCGCCCGCCTGCGGATCAATGGCGAAGCGTATTACGCAGAGGCGCCGAAGCACGCATCCCGGCGCGCCGGGAAAGACTCGCTGTGCGTGGCGCCGGTGCGGTGCATTGCTTGGGGTGCCACCGACAGCGGAGCGAAGCGGAGTCGTCGGTGTTCTTATTATCCGGCGCAAAGAAAAGGGCCCGGCCGGGGACCGAGCCCAATGATCGATCAAGTGGGGTTCCGCTCGGAGCCGCCGGGCGGTTAGATCTCCGAATCCACTTCCTGCTGGTACTTCTTTAGAGCCTCGCGGACATCATCCGCGAGGGGGTCGTCGTCGGAGAGGGTCTGGGCGGCGAGTCGCTGCCATTTGAGCGCTGATTTCACATCGCCTTTTTCGTAGTAGACGCGAGCCAAGGTGTCGAGAATCGCGGCGTCCTTTTGCTCACTCAGCTCGGTGGCCCGCTGGGCGGCCTTGAGGGCCACGTCGAAGTCTCGATTCTTGACGTTCGCATCGTCAACAATTGTCCAGGCGACCTGGTTCAGTCCGCCCGCGCTGTCCCAGTACAACTCGACCGCAGTGGCCCAATCCTCGGCGCCCATTGCTGCGGCGAACTGCTTCTGCCGTTTCATCAGTTTCTCTTGGGCTCGACGATCGTCCTGGAACTTGATCTTGAACGCATCGCGGTCCCAGGTGTCCTTGACGACGGCTTCCAGCGGCTCGTCCATCTCCATTGGATGGCCGATCCACTCGACCTTGGTGTCCTTGCCGATGATGAACGCGGTGGGGATGCCGCGCTGGCCCGCGGCGCGGAAGTAATCGTTCTTGACGGACTGATCCGGATCAGTGGTGAGCGTGTAGCGCGTGCGCTCGTTCTGGATGACGCCGTCCTTCTTGTCCTCCTTGAAGAGGAAACTGATGACGGTTTGGAGGTCCTCATCGCTCACGCCGATGAAGGTCACGTCGTAATCCGTGTACTGTTCTTGCAGCTTTGAGAGATGGGGCATGCTGGCTCGGCAAGGGGAGCACCACGTCGCCCAGAACTCCACGACGTACACCTTGCCGGTCTCGAACTCATCGATCTTCTTGCCCTTGATCCAGTGCGCGATGTCGATGGGCGGCGCGGTGTCGCCGATCGTCAGTTTCTTGGCGTCTTTATCCTGGGCGTCTTCAGTCGGGGCGTAATCTTGGGCGTATGCCGTGGAGCCGGCACATAGCGCCAACGCGGCGGCGAATACGGTTACTCGTTGCATCATGGTTCTCCTTAGGTTTGCCTGCTTATGGCCTGGGGGGGTTATTTCAGTGGTGGGCGAGGGGTGCTCAGTGCGGCGGGCGAACTGCATCAAGGGGAAGCATACCACGGCTCTCCCTGGTCCTTCAACCGCCCAGCGCGATCCTTCTATTCCACCGACTGGGGATTAGCCGGTTTGGCAGGCCCGGTAGCTGTCCCGGGCGTCTCTGGGGTGCCGGAGGCCTCATCCGCCCCGACCTACGAGGGCAACATCGACACCATGATAATGTCGTAGATCGCATGGACCCCGACCACGATCCCGAAGCCCCGCACCACGTAGACGCCGCCGAAGTACAACCCCGCCACAAAATAGAACATGCCGCTGTCGAAATCCGCCGCCTGCGGGTGGTAGATGGTGAACGCACTTGCCGAGACGACGATCGCGATTATCGCGCCGAGGGTCGAGTTGAGCTTGCCCACATCGACCAGCAGCGTGTGAAGCACCGCGATCAGTAGCATCCGAAACATCAGCTCCTCGTAGAGTCCGGCCCCGATGCTGATGGCCAGCTTCGACCAGATGGTCAACGAGCCCAACGCCGTGGGGTCGACGACTGGGGTGGCCGGCATGGGCTGGGACCCGGCGCTGTTGCGCAGAATCACTTGCGCCAGCACGATCAGTGGGATCGTCACGATGAGCGACTCGACCGCCATCACGCCGGGTGTGGCCGGCTCCAGCCGCCACGGATCGCGCGTGAGCAGATGCCACACCAGCAGCACCACGACCAGCACCGCCCCGCCCAGATACAGTCCGCCCCCCGCACTGATCCCGAAGGTGTCGAAGAATCGAAGCAGCGTGACGTGGGCTTTGTTCGTCAGTACCCCCTCGCTCGACCGCAGCGCGAACGCCAAGCCGATCTCGTAGGCCACGACGAGCGGCAGCAAAAAGGCAAGGATCGTCAGGGGTTTCTTGGATGCGTCAAGGTACGTTGCCAGCCACGCTTGGGACTCGCCCGTCGCCCCCGATGCGCGAGTCCTGGTCATGGCGTAGCCTAACTCCCGGGAAAGGCGGCGGTGGGCGGGCCCGGTGGCGCCGCTCTTACGCGGTCTTCAAGGCGTTGAGCCGGCGGGCGAGACGACTCTTTCGGCGGGCGGCCGTGTTGCGGTGCAGCGTGCTCGTGCAGGCGATCTTGTCCAGAATCCCGCAGGTCTTGCGGTACTCCGTCTCGGCGGTCTTGACATCCTGCTCCTGGATCGCCTTGAGGAAGCTCTTGATCTGGTCGCTGATCCGGCGCTTCCGCCACTGGTTGAGCGCATGCCGCTTGATGTTCTGGCGGACACGCTTCTTGGCTGAGTTGGAGTTGGGCACGTCGGGGGTTCCTGCCTGGGTCAATCAATTAGAAGGAGACATTATGGTCTGCCGCGCTAGGAAATCAACTCCGCTGGCCGAATCGACCGATCGGTCAGGTTCAGCCGCTCAAAGGGCGGTTGAGCCGCTCCGAGGCGACGGCTAGGCTTACCGCCGCTAATGTAGTCAAATGAGCGCGTGTAGCTCAATTGGATAGAGCATCGGTCTACGGAACCGAAGGTTACAGGTTCGAGTCCTGTCACGCGTGTTGAAAAACCCGGTTTTCGCCGGGTTCGATGGCGAAGTGTGTCCTAGACGTGTCCTCAAAGTCGCCCCAAACTCAGGGCAACTGTCTGAGAACTACGAGAGGAGTTGACTATGAAGTGCGTACGAGTTGCTGGTGTTCTTGCGATCGTGATCGGCTTGGTTGCTACTGGATGCAGCATCAAGAGGGCGACACTGAATCAATTCGTCGATCCGAGCTTTGGGCCCGGCACAATATCGAGCGTGGCGGTGTTCCCGATCAAGAATACACGGCTTGCTCCCAGCGAAGCCCAACAGATCAATCGCAAGATATCCCAGGCGATTCATGCGCGATCGCCTGGTCTCGAAATCATGAGTTCGGCTGAAGCAACGCGCAAACTCAATAGTGCCGGGCTCGTCGAGACCTGGGCTAATTTTATCGATGACTATGTGACCGGCGGCATACCTAATGCGACCGATCTACGAACGATCGGACGTGCGCTAGGTGTTGATGCGATCATGCAAGGGGAGATTGTCAGCGTGCAACAACGCGACGGAGCCTATGGCTACACCCGAGGCAGCACACGTGTAACGGTTCGCTTCTCGATGCTCGGCACTAAGGATGCCAAGTTACTCTGGGAGTCGTCCAGTGATGGTATTCGGGCCACGGCGACAACGATGGATGTCGCACCGCCGGTCATCGAAGCGATTACACTGGCCGTCGATAAGATCTGTGAGAATCTGCCGTTCTGATTCGGTGTTGGAAAGGGACACCATCACCGTTCCGTATACCGGATCGAACCGCGGATCGGGTTCCCAGTATTGACAGCGACCGTCGTCGTACTTTATCTCGCTCATGCTCGTAGTTTATCAAACGTCTGACTTCCGGTGCGGGGTCTAACCTGAGAGCGTTACGCCGCGCGGATGATCGCTTGGTACTCGTCGCTGGTCGGCGCGACGTAATGCTCGCGGCTGACCGTCGGCGAATGACCCAGCCAAGCGCAGTACGTCGCCTCGGCTACGCCACGCTGCTTCCATTCGTTCTCGCAGCTTGACCGCATGGCCTGATACATCTTCGGCCAGGGCGTCAATCCCGCGGCCCTCACGATGCCCTGAGCGAGCCGCGTCAGGTTGTTGGGAGTGAGACCCGTGATCGTATCGGCGTCATCCTTGGCAACCTGATACGCCTCGTGCAAGATGCTGTAGAGCCTCATGCAGATCGGAACCTCGCGGTAGGAGCGCCGGGTCTTGTGGTTGCCGACAACGCATACCCGTCGCCGGTCCCAATCTATGCCGATCCGATGCCGCTTGCCATCCGAGTCGGTCGCGTGACCGGACCACGGGAGCGTCCGTGCGGCCTCACGCCGAAGTCCCGCGAGCCGGCAGATCGCGAACATCGCCCGCCAGCCCGGCGTCGGTGCGGCCTTGACCGTCTTCTCAAACGCCTTGAGGCTGACAAACTGATTCGGCTCAGTTGCCAGTGGCTTGCCATCGAAGTCGGCGAACGGGTTATCTCGGACGAGACTGAACCGATGCGCCCAGTTGAGTATCGCTTTGGCGTTGCGGATATGACCTTTCACCGTCTGGGCGCTCATGCCGTACTCTTGCTTGGACGTCTTGCGGGCCTCGGCCAATCTGCCCTCTTCGAGCGCGTCAATGAACTCGGTCGCGGCGGCCAGGGTGATTGAGTCGATCGCCTGATCCTCGCCGAAGTGGTGAACCATGTACCGCAGCGTCATCGCGTGATCCGTGATCGTCGCCTCGGTGAGCTTCGGCGCACCGCGAAGATGGCCGCGACCTCGATCGCCTTGGCGTCGCCGGTCTTTGTAGTATTCAGCGAACGCACCGAGCGTCATCCGCTCTGGCCGATCCAGCTTCGCCAGTCCGTTGTCGATCTTGCCCTGGCGTTCGCGCCGGACTGCCTCGGCTTGGCGCTTCGTCATTACGCCGAACTTGCCGATCGTCTCGCCGCATCGGCGTCCGCGCGAATCAAACCAACGCAGCATCCACACGGACCCGCGCTTCCGTTTGACTTTATGTAGTGTGATCTTGGTCATCGTTGTTCCTTTCATCCGGCTTGTGCCGGTGCTGTTCATTGAATCCCCGGCCGACGCGGTGATGGGTGCTTCCAGACTCGTGCTTCGATGTATAGTTGCTGTGTCATCGGTCGAGTCTCCAATAAGGATTGTTGAATCATCTATACAATGTATAGACACGACACTTCGGCGTGTCAACCCCTGAGACTTGATAATTCTCACATTTGTCTATACACTGCACAGCCATGCCGAAGGAACAGCTCAGCGACCAGCTCAATATCCGGGTATCGTCCGATCAGATCGTCCAGTGGTCCAAGACAGCCGACCGCGACGACCGAACCCTCTCCGCTTGGATTCGCCACACCTTAGACAAGGCAGCAGCCAAAGCCCCGCGAAAGCGGTAGCCGATGCCCGCAGTGGGGCGGACGGGGATGGGTGTGGCGCGGTTGACGCCGGCCTGGCCCAATTCCGCGCGGCGCCGCCGCCGATCTGCGCTCGCCGATCGACCATGTCGCCACGCGCCCTCACGTCGCCGCCCCGTGGCTCGCTGTGGGCGATGCCGTCGATTGCCCGTCTGGTTTGTCCCGCGATGCCGGAACGCCGTGGGTGGCATGTCTGTTCGCCAAAGGCGTCACGGATTTCCCCTTATCCGTAACGCGCTTCCGATACGCCGCCTGGCGGCACGCGCGCGAACAGTGGCGGCTGTCAACGCGAGGCGGCACGAACGTCCCGTGGCAGTGGGCACAGCGAACGTGGCTGCCACTTGCAACCAGCAGGTTGTCCTGTTCATCGAGCAGTTGCAGCACCCGCCGCGCCGTCTCTCGCGGCTCAGGGCCGCTGCCCAGCGTCCTCAGCTCGGCCTCGATCGCGGTCAGGCGTTGAGCGTTTCTGGGCCGCATTAGGACACACCCCAGGACACACCGCCCGATCTGACCGCCCGAAATCCGCCCTGGTGGCAGCACGAGGCGCGATCTACCGTCGTATCCTGAATCCGATGGTCACCGCGCATCCGGGTATTCCTCGGTCAACGAATCGACGTACCGAATCAACTCGTTGCGATCGTAGAACCGCTTGCCGACGTGGATCGCAGGGCGGATCAACCGACGTTCCACGAGGCGTTGTAGTGCCCTCAACGCCGCGGTCTCGCTCTCGCGGTCTATGTCCAGCCGTAGGAACCGAACCGCCTCGAGCGCCGTCAGCAGCTTCGGCACCGGCTGTGTGGTGTTGGGGAAATACTCGCAGGCAGCCGTGGCGGTCATGGCTGGCTCCCCTCGGATTCCCGTCTTTTTCCTGTCGGGACGTGTCGCGCCGTTTGGTGTTTGCCCCCCGCCTTGGCAAGCGCACCCCTGAGCCTTCGCTGCTCATCGACCAGCTCGGCCATTCGGTCAGCGGCGCCTAGAGCGTTGTGGCCCCAAGCGATCTGCTGAATCTTGTCGTTGACGCGATCCAGGCGGTTGCGAATATCAATCTCGCGCGTCGGCGTGGGATAGGCGATCGAACCACACACCCGGTACAGCGCGTTTGGATTCGGTGATTTGTTCAGGTGGGCCACGGCCACGACCGCCGCCCCACTATGCTCGGCGAGCTCGGCCAGCGGCCCAAGCACACGCCGAATGTCGTTGCCTCGATTCGGGTTGACGTTCTGACCGAGGTAGCTGTCGATCGGATCGAACACGATCAAACGAACCTCGCCGATTTCTTCCACGGCTTCACTGAGCAGATAAATGTCCCGTTGCAGGTCGAATGATCGCTGCCCAGTGTGGTCTACCTCAGCCACGCCCTCGATAGCCTTGATCCGATCGACGTTCGCCCCGGCCCAGTCGAGCCGCGGGCGAACCGTATCCGCCAACGCATCCTCAGCGCTGAGAAGGATCACGTTGCCCTGTGGGTTATGGTCGTCCAGGGCGTCCGGCCACGGCGTCCCGGTGCTGACCCGGCTCGCCAGGTCTAAGGTGAGAAAACTTTTGCCCAAGCCCTGTTGACCCGCGATCAAACTCAGCTTTCGGAGCGGTAGTCTCCCTGGCCATAACCATTGAACGCGCTCAGGTTCAACGTCCGCCAGCGACACCACGGCCAGGCGCCCGGTGTCGGCGTTCTCGGCCGGCTCGTTGAATCGTTCGTTTGCGTTCATCCGGTCAACCTCATTGGGTCACTTTGCAAACGCAGCGACGGCGCGCCGTTGAGCAGCTTGATTGCTTGCTTCACGTCGTCAGCGTCGATCAGATCGACCAGCCGCTCGATCGTCCTGATCGTGATACTCACGGCCTGATCGGGGAACTTTGCTCGCAGGAGCCGTCGAACCGTGAGCAGATCGTTGCACCCATAGGTCGATAGGGCGCCGATCGAGTACGCCGCGATCGTGCGGAGAAGATCATTATCGAACAGCCGCGCCTTGACCTGGGTGTAGAACTGCGGCGCGAGTTCGTCATCCCACAACGCGGCCAGGACGACCATCTGCGCGCGCTGAATCTCGTCTGGCCCGGCGATCTCTCGGATCGTCGATGATCGTGTGGGCGCGGAGATCACTTGACACCCCCGTTGGCC
>JADFGE010000089.1 GCA_022567855.1 Planctomycetota bacterium
GCTGGAAGAGTAGGTGTCAAGCCGCGACCAGTGGTCGCGTCTTTGAACGGCAGAAAACGCGGCAGGTACGTCTATGGCTCCGCCGCGCCGCTCGGAGAGCGGCCGCTAAACGGGGAAGTCCCCCCACCTCCACGCAATCCCTTCTTCCCGTTCACCCCCTCACTCCGCCGGGGGGTTTGATACAATACACGCACACAGACGGCCAACAGCGCCACGGATCGGCGCGGGAGTGACCGATTGCCTATGTATGGGTGATGGTGCGCCACACGCAAGGCGTGATAGGATTGGGGGGTGCTCGAAACATTCACGCATTTCGCTGCTCGTCATGGATGGAAGAACGGGAAAGACCCGCCATGGCCGATTTGGTTGTTGTTCAGCATACCAAGGGCGATCCGGGATGATATAGCAAACACCGAGTACGTCGCTGATCTTCGGGCTATATGGAAATCGCGTTGGTGGTACGAAACCAAGGAGCACATCGTGATAGAGACGATGGTCACGATTGGCTCCTCTGCTGGGGCTGCGGTCTTTACTGGCGAGTTCCTTGGGAAAGCGATGTTGGGAGCCTTGGTGGGCGGACTCAGTGCAGTAGCCGTTCTGATTGCAGGTCAAGCTATTCGATCGTTTTTCAGCGTGCGTCGCTCCGTAAGGCGCGTCAATGCGTACGTTCAGCAACGCTTCGACCGACTCATCCGCTTCGAGCGCAGCTATCTGTCACAAGTAGGCCTGAATCCCAACGCAAGCCGACAAATGTACGAACAGAGGAACCAAAACGCAAGAGACTACATCTCACAAGTTGATCGGTTCCTTGAACGGTACTACCCGGACGAGCAGATTCAATTATCAAGGGCATTTGTCAATCTGAAAGCGCCGCCATTTGATGATGTGCAGGCTAGGGAAAAACATATTGACTTGCTGCATTCAATCACTGAGACGGGCATGAGAAAACTCGAAGGGATTGAGAAGTCTGGAAGGCGACCCAAACCCACTCCGTTCAATGCTGTAGCGTAGCATGTCCGACGCAACCAACTCCTTGTGCTCTAGGTTCTCCGAAGCAAGCATGAGCTTCATCGCATCCGGGAAGATATGGGGATTGTCCCGGTGCCGGTCACCATCCGCCTGAACCGGATCCTAGAGGACGGCCATCGACGAGATCAGCGAGTCGAGAATTGTCGGCGCGGCGCCCGTCGGTAGGCGGATGCCTTTCTCGTAGGCGCCGTAGATGCGATCGATCCCCAGACGAAGAAGAACCGCGGGCAGAGCCTGGGGTTAACGGGGAATGATCCGAACACACCCCATTGCGTTCGCTTCGCGGCCCTTCGTGCCTGCGTGCCTACGTGTCTTGATCTTCCCTTGATGCCTTGGCGCCTTCTTCCTCCACGCGCTCGCCTTCGGCTCGCGGCTAAACGATCGTTTTCCGTTGATCCCTTCCGCTCTGTGCCCTCTGTGCCTCAGTGTTGAGTCTTCCTCCCTTCGGGCTGCGGTGATCTTTTGATTTTTTTCGATCCATTCTCAAAAACGGTCGTCTCGGCGCGCGCAGTTCGGCCCGTCGGCCCCTTTATAGCGGGGTCTCTTTTCTCGCGCCGATCACCAATGACCAACGACCAAGCACCAACGACCACCCACTTGACACCACTCACCCACGGTCACATCTGCGCGCGCAAACTAAACCCCCTGTCCGGATCTAACTTGCGCGCGCAGAAGTGTCCGCGCGTTGGCGCCCAAACCGCGGGGTCCACGCCGGGTCAAGCCCGGCGGCGAAACTCGTGTCCCTCTGTGTCCATCTGTGTTCATCTGTGGTTTCATCAATTTTCCATCATGCGCAGCTCGTCGCGGAGGATGGCGGCCAGTTCGTAGTTCTCGGCATCCAGCGCGCCGCGCAGCCGCTCCTGCAGCTCGACCCGTTGGCTGCCGGGCAGCCTCGGGACCAGCGCGTCGCGCATGCCTCGAAGCAACTGCACTTCATTGGCCTGCTCATACAGATCAGCGTGGCCGGCCTGTTCGAAGAGCGTTTTAAGTTCGGCCAGGGCGGCGTCGATCGCCCCCAGCGCCTCTTTGGGATGGTCGGCGGCCATCGCCTGCTCCGCCTGAGCCCGGGTTCGCATCATGATCACATACGCGCGGAACTGTTCGAGCACGGTCCGGTCGGTTTCCTCGGCAGCGTAGTCTCGACACAGATCAAAGACCTCGAGATTGCGGGTCGTATCGCGGATCACGCCCTCAAAATCGCCAAGCGCGAACAACCCGACATAGCGGTGGTAATACTGCACCGCCTCCTCGCGCAGGGCCCGCGCCTCGTCGGCGCCGAAGACGAATCCTTCCGGTTCGCCGGTCTGCTTGGTGTAGCGCTCGAGGCGATCCTGCTGGAAGGCGAGCAGCGACTCGAATCCTTCGGGTCGCAGCCCGTCGGGGCGGCCTTGCATCTCCATCTGCAGAACGCCCAGGTCCAGGCGCACCTGGAGCTTGGGTCGATCGTCGTCACCGGCGATTCGACGGGCGCAGATACGTCCGGGCTCATATGGCCAGGATCGCAGAAGCGTTGTCAAGTCGATGTCACTCATCGGGCGGGCCAGAAGCTGGGCAAGTGGTCCGAGTCATCCTATCGAGGTCACCGCGACAGACTAATCGGACCCGCCGACCACCTCAATTCGCCGTCGCATCCGGCCGACGCTACGGGGCCCCCGCGTTGCGTTCCGGGTCGGACCCAGCGTGCGGTTGGAGGTGACCCTCGGGTGTCTGGGCAATCTTTGAATCCTGCTGCATCCATTACCCCGTTCGCTACGGATAGCGAATGGGTTGGTTGCATGTCTTGTAGTTCGGCGGCAACGTCGTCGGGCAGATTCACGGTTCTCCCGCTCAGCAGATAGAGGATCCGCATGGTTCGTTTCGCCCTGCAATCCGATCTGCAGCTTTACCTGCGGCAAATCAACGAGGTTGCCTTGTTGAATGCCCTGGAGGAGCGCGAACTTGGTTGGCGCATCATCAATGAGAACGACCCCGCCGCCAAGGACCGGATGGTCAGGGCCAATCTTCGGCTGGTCGTTTCCATCAGCAAGAACTATATGAACCGCGGCCTTCCCCTGGGCGATCTCATCGAGGAAGGCAACGTCGGCTTGATCCGGGCGGTCGAAGGCTTCGATCCCGCCCAAGGGGCGCGCTTCTCCACCTATGCATCGTGGTGGATCAAGCAGGCGATCAAGCGGACGCTGATCAATGCGGTCCAGCCGATTCATATTCCTGCATACATGGTGGAGCTCATCGCCCGATGGAAACAGGCGACGCGCCGACTGGAGGAGGAGCTCGGCCACCAACCGACCATGCAGGAACTGGCTGACATGATGCAAGTCCCGATGAAGAAACTCCTGATCATTCGACGGGCGATGAAGGCGTGCGGGACGACGACTCAGGCCCCGCTGGACGAAGAGGGTGAGGTCGTTGATTTCGCCGAGATGTTCGAGGACTACCGCCTCGAGTCACCGGAGCACGGGATCGCCGAGCTGGAGGAGTTCGCCACCCTGCTGAAGCTGATCGACGCGATCGACGAGCGGGACGCGAAGGTCCTGCGGCTACGGTTTGGGCTGGAAGGCAAGGAGCCGTTGACGCTCAAGCAGATCGGCCACGAGGTCGGCCTGACCCGCGAGCGCGTGCGCCAGATCGAGGTCAATGCACTCAAAAAGCTGCAAGCTCAGCTTCAGGACGATCGGCCGAGCCGATTCTTCCGCCAATCCAACGGCCAGCCGAACGAGGCCAACCAACGCCAGCCGCGGGCCAAGGCCGGCTGACCCGAGCTCGGCCACTATCACCTCCGGGACACGATCGCGAGCGACGGCTGGATTGACCTTATGCTCTAGGCGATGAATCTCGCCTCATACCCACAGCGTCGGGTGCGGTGCGCGGTTGTGCTGGTCGGCACGAGCGCAGGAATCCTGATCTCGTGCGCGAGCCTCGCGGGAGCGAGGGTCGACACGAGGCAGACCGATTCGTCGGTCGTGCGATATACGGTCCGCCTCGATCAGCCCCAGACACAGATGCTCGACGTGTCCATCGAGCTTCGCGACGTTCACGAGGAAACAGTGGACTTGTCGCTTCCGATCTGGCGGCCGGGACGATACATCGTGCTTGATCACGCCTCGACGGTTCGGGAGGTTGAAGCGTTTGACGGCACGGGGCAAACACTGGACATCAACAAGATCGACAAATCGACCTGGCGCGTCCAAACCGGCGGCACGGACGTTCTTCGCGTGGACTATCGCATCTACGCCAACTCGCTGGGCGATCGCACACGGCACGTGGACGACACGCACGCTTTCCTTTCGGGATCGAGTGTGTTTTTGTACAACGCTGATCGCCGGCAGAATCCTGTGGAAGTTCACATCGACGCGCCCGAGGGTTGGCGCATTGCCAGCGGTCTTGACTTCAAGGCGGATGATTCGACCACCCTGGTTGCGCGGAACTACGACGTGCTCGTAGATTCGCCCATCGAGATCGGCCTGCACGAGGTGATTCGATTCCAGGCGGGGGGAAAGCCTCACGAACTGGTGATCTGGGGCGAGGCGAAATACGACGAGGATCAGCTCATCGAGGACTTCACCAAGATCGTCGAGGCGCAGCGTGAAATCTTCGGCGAGCTGCCCTATCAGCGGTACGTGTTCCTGCTGCACGTGGGCAAGGGCGCCCGCGGAGGCACGGAGCATCTCAACTCGACGATCATGCAGACCTCGCGTCGATCCCTGGAGGATGAGAAATCCTACCGCCGTTTTCTCGGCTTGGTCTCGCACGAGTTTTTCCACACGTGGAACGTGAAGCAGCTTCGACCGGCAGGCATCCACCCCTACGACTACCAGAGCGAAAACTACACCAAGCTGCTTTGGGTCTGCGAGGGCGCCACGAGTTACTACGACGATCTCACGCTGGTACGAACGGAATTGATCAAGCCAAAGAAGTACCTTCAGATCGTCAGTGATGCGATCAACCGGCACCGTGATCGTCCCGGCCGACTTGTGCAGAGCCTGGAGGATTCGTCGTTCGATGTGTGGATCAAATTCGGTCCCTCGCCGGATGATGTGAATTCAGAAGTCTCGTTTTATTCCAAGGGCGCATTGGTGAGTCTGTTGCTGGACTTGGAGATTCGGCGTGTCACACAGGGCGTGGCCACGTTCGACACGGTGATGCGGAGAATGTACGAGCGCTTCCCGCTTTCAGGCCCGGGCTACACGCCGCAGGACCTCGTCAACATGGTCAATGAGATCGCGGATGTTGATCTCACGGCGTTCTTTGAGCGCTACGTGCGGGGCACGGAGGAGCTCGATTTCGAGTCCGCCCTCGAGACCGTCGGCTTGGAGCTGTATTTCAAAGCCGCGAAGCAGGATGAAGAGAACGGTGATGACGAGGAGAACGGTCAGGAACCCAACAACGACGCGGCCGTGGAAGACGAGCCGCAGGACGGCGAGTCAGACGAAGCCGATGTTCCGCCGATCAAGGCGTACCTCGGGTTGGTGATGGGCGGGAACACCGTCCGGTCGGTGCGATCGGATAGCCCGGCGTATGAAACGGGCGTTCAACCGCGCGACGAATTGCTGGCGATCGACGGTCAGCGCGTTACCGCAGGTGAGCTCGATGAGCGCCTGAAACAGTACGAACCGGGTGACGAGATTCGTGTGACGCTGTTTCGGCACGATGATCTGCGCGAGTTTTCCATCACGCTCACGAGCAAGCCCGATGGCAAATGGACGTTGCGCCGCGTCAAGGAGCCCACGGACCCACAGGTCGCAGCATACGAATCGTGGCTCGGGCAAGCGTGGCCGAAGAAAAAGAACGAGCAAGATGAGAAGGAACCCGCGGAAACAAAGACGCCGATCGAAGCGGATCGCTAGGCCGAGCTGGAGATCTGCTCATCCAGCTTTGTAAAACGGCAACTTGACGACCTCGGCGCGGGCCATGGTGCGGCCCAGATCGACTTGCACCGTCGTTCCCGGCTCGGCGTGCTCAGCCCCAATAAATGCCATGGCGATCGACTTACCCAGCGTGGGACTGGCGCACCCGCTGGTGACGAAGCCAATCTCGGCGCCGTCGCGCATGACCTTCATTTCCTGTCGTGCGGTGCGCTTCCCGTCAAGGACCAACCCTACGAGGCGGCGCGTGGGACCATCTTGGGCGATCCGGCGCAGCGCGTCCTGGCCGATGAAATGCCCAACGTCCGGGTTGTCATCGCCCTTGTCAAGTTTGACGGCGAACTTCAAGCCGGCGGAAAGGGGATCGAAGTCCTCGGTGATCTCATGGCCGTACAGCGGCATCCCTGCTTCGAGGCGCAGGGTGTCGCGCGCGCCAAGGCCGGCCGGCTTGACCGGGGCCTCGTCGGCATCGATGTTGCCAACGAGGAAACCCAGCGCCGCTGCGGCCAGCGCCGCCGGCATGATGATCTCGACCCCATCTTCTCCGGTGTAGCCGGTGCGCGACACGAGAACCGTCGCCCCAAGCACGTCCTTGCGTAAGAACCGATAGCGCTTCAGCTCGGTCACCTCCGGCGCGAGCGGTTTGATGAGTTCCATCACCTTCGGACCCTGGATGGCGAGCATGCCGGTCTCGGCCGTTTCGTCGTGCAGTTGAAACTCCAAATCGCCGCGCACCCGTTGGAAGTGATCCAGCAACTTGAGTCGGTTGGCGGCGTTGCAGACCATCATGTACTCGTCATCGCCGAAGAAGTAGACCAAGACGTCGTCGTGACACCCACCCTGCTCGTTGCACACAAGCGAATAGCGGGCTTGGTCGTCGGCCATGCCGAAGATCTGGCGAGTGCAAACGTGATCGAGGAAGCGACAGGCATCACGGCCGGTGAACCGCAGCCGACCCATATGCGAGACGTCGAATACGCCGCCGGCGGCGCGAACCTGCCGATGCTCGTCGATGATGGAGTGATAGAGCATCGGCATCTCCCAGCCGGCGAACTCGACCATCTTCGCCCGCTGGTTGACGTGGAACTCGTGGAAGGGCGTTCGGAGCATCATGGATGTTTCAGTGGTGGTGGACATGATCTTGACCAAGGTAGCCCCGGACACCGCGATCGGGGAAAATCCTTCGCTCGGCTCGTTCACGATCGTTGAATCTTGTCCGGCGCCGGCTGAATGTTTGGAGCGTCTTGTTTGAGCCGGCGCAGCTCGCGCTCGAGCTGCTTGACGCGCTGGACAAGGCCGTACAGATCCATGCCGGCCAGGGCATTTCGCTTGGCCTGGTCGAGGTCGACGGCCGGGATGCCACCGACTTTCTTGCCCGGCTCAACGTCCTGGACAATGGCGGTCTTGCCGGCGGCCTGTACGCCGTCGCCGATCGTCAGATGGCCGGTGACCCCGACTTGCCCGCCTAATGCCACGTAGTTGCCGACATCCACCGAACCGGAGACACCGACCAGCGACACAAACAGGCAGTGGCTGCCGATCCTCGTGCCGTGGCCGATCGAGATAAGGTCGGCGAATTTCGTTCCCTTGCCGATGCGCGTCTCCCCCATCGTCGCACGTTCGATCGCGCAGCCGGCCCCAAGCTCAACGTCGTCTTCGATAATGACGCGGCCGGTGTGAGGAATCTTGTGATGCACGCCGCCGTGTGTGGCGTACCCGAATCCGTCCTGCCCAACGACCGTGTTGGCGTGCACCGCTACACGATTACCCAGAACGCAGCGCTCGTAGATCACCGCGTTGGGGTAAAGAACACACTCGTCTCCGAGCACGGATGCTCGGCCAACGTACGCGCCGGGATACAACACGCACCGCTGACCAATCGTCGCATCCTGTTCGACCACCGCGAAAGGATGGATGATGGCGCCCTCGCCGACCGTCGCCTCCGGATGCACCTGGGCGTGAGCGCTGATCCCACGGGGGTCCGCATCAACCGGCTGGGGATGCTGGCGAAACCCCGCCAAGGCCACGACGGCGTTGCGAAAGGCGAAGTACGGGTCGTCCGCGATCAGTCGCGCCACATGGGACGGGCACGACACCTCGGCATCCACGATCACCGCCGCCGCCTTCGTCGTCTCCAGGAATTTCTGGTATTTCGCATTCGCCAGGAAGGTGACATCATGGGGCCCGGCCTGGTCGATCGGCGCGCACCCGGTGACTTGAACCGCCTGGTCGCCCGAGACGGTGGCGTCGATCCGCTGAGCAAGTTGTGCCAAGGACATCGCCATCGTTTTTCTCACCACGAACCTAGCCCGCTGCCGGGTTAGGGTCAATTCTCTCCTCTCGTCCACGTTCGATCCGGCCGCCGAAGGGGTGCCTTGTTGGGCTCAAGTCGGCCCGGTATCCTCCCCCACGCTCATGCGACACGCGCCCATACTCCCAACGCAGAATCCGCTTGTTTTAGCTTGGGTGCTCTTGGCAGTTCAGGTGGTTTGTGCACAGGCGCCGCAGCCTCCGAACGCGGATTTGGAGGACCGGCCGATTTCCTCCATCCGTATAGAGGGCGTCCAGCGCGTCGAGGAGCGATTGATCCGCAATCAATTGCGGTCCGCAATCGGCGACCCCTTCGATTGGGAGACCACCCGGGCCGATGTCAGGCTGCTGAACCGACTGGGCGAGTTCAAGACCGTCGATGCGTTCGCAACCTTGGAGTCCGACGGCTCGGTGACCCTGACCTTTCGCGTGGTCGAGCAGGCGATCATCACCGCCGTCCAAGTCGTGGGCAACCGGGTAATCCCCGACCAGAACCTGCTCGCGGTGGCGCCGATCGAAGGCAGCCCGCGGGACGATTTTCTCATTGAGAATTCCAAGCGTGCCATGCGGGCGCTGTATCGCGAGCGCGGGCATTACCTCACGACCATTTCCGTTGACGAGTCAGAGTTGCAGGACACGGGGATCCTTCTGTTTCGGATCGTCGAAGGACCGCGGGTCAAGGTGAAGGCTATCGAGTTCGAGGGCAACCAGGCGTTCACGGCTGCGCAGTTGCACGCTGAGATCGGCACACGAACCGCGGTGATCCTGTTTCGGCGGGGTGAGCTGGATGAGGAGAAGCTGACCGACGACGTGGCGGCGCTGGATCGGTTCTACAAGGACCGCGGCTACCTCGATGTGCGCATCGGACACCGGGTAGATCTCAGCCCGGACCAGACCGAAGCGAAAGTCGTTTTCCCGATCATCGAGGGTCGACAGTTTACGCTACGGTCGGTTCGGACCGACCCTGATCCGCTGCGCGTGTTCTCAACTGAGCAGTTGACGGCGATGCTTCAGATCAAGCCGGGAGACGTGTACAGCCAGGACAAGATCCGCAAGTCGCTGCGCGTGATCCGCAACGCCTACGCCAGGCTGGGCTACGACCTGGCGATGCCGAACCAGCCGTCGCGGTCGGGAATGGGACGGATCGCGTCGATCAGCCAACGGACGCCCGACGGACCGGTGGTCGACCTGGTCCTGATCATCGACGAGAGCACGCCTTGGAAGGTGGGCAACGTCGATATCCAGGACAATTCGCTGACGCGAGACAAGGTCATTCGCCGACACGTGC
>JADFGE010000352.1 GCA_022567855.1 Planctomycetota bacterium
GCCGGAAACGCCAGAAATAGTAATACACCGTCCCCCAAGGCGGGAAGTCGTGCGGGAGCAACCGCCACGCGCATCCGTGTCGGGAACATACAGATATAGTGATGTGGGTGTCGGCTCTCAGGTCCCTCGCGGGTCGCCCATCATGATGAACGAATCGCCGATCTTGACTTGGGCATGCATGACGGTACCGGCTCACCCCTGTTTGATCATTATGGACTGGCTTCAATGTTCGCTCGTTTTGGGATTAGTCGGCTGTGACTTTGCGCACTTCTTCTCGCTCCTTTTGTCGATCGAGCTGCGATTTGCCGGTTTCGCAAAGATGCGCGAGCATCAACAAGTGACGAGCCCAATGAAAGCTGCAGGTTCCGAAGAAATCTGTTTGCTCCTTCCATCCGGCGTGCTTGAAACTGAGCACGCAAGCGCCTTTCTTTTCGGCAATCTCGAAGATGATGCGTGTACCCGTCCAGGGGTGATCGTCGTTGCAACACTCCCATTCAACACGCCGACACGGTTGAAGGTCAATAACTTTCATCATGTTCGTACCATGGCCTTCCATTGGAAACAGGTTCATAAACCCCACCTCCGGTTTCACCGTACAATCGGCCATCCACCATTGCGATAGTCCGCTCTGCAGCGTGATTGCGTCGTAAATCTGATTCTTGCCGGCCTCAATTACGACCTGATGAAAAATAGTAGCCATCGGCGATCGCTCCTCTCATCCAGGATTCCCCATTCATTCAACCTTCTCGGGGCATCGTACTCGAACGAACTACTCGAGCCAAGCGAGCCGGCGGGCACGTCGGATACGTTGAGAATCGGCGTAATGTGCGAAAGTTTCATCGCGGCGCCCTTCTCGCTCATCCATCAAGCATCCTTGTCGTGTTTCAAAAAAGGTACTGCGGATGAGCGTGAGATCGGGCGGCTCGGTGGTCCACGTCAGTGGAAGCGTTTCTCGTATCGCGGCTGATAGAGCTGGACGGTGAAGTCGCCCGGCATCTTGAAGTGCGTGACCAGGCCGTAACCCTGATCGGAAATGCCTTCGGTGAACTCGACACCGCGGCTGGATAACTCGTCAACCGTCTTACGAATATCGTCGTAGTAGAACGAGATATTGTGTGTTCCTGATAGTTTGCCGTCTTCCGCTTCCGAGGGATGACAGCCCATGTAGGCTTCGGGGATATCAAAGATGAGCCAACCGTCACCGACGTCGGTGCAGCGTAGGCCAAGCTTGTCCCGGATGAAAGCCCTCAATTCCTCGGGGCTCGAGGAATAGAACATCGTGTGAACGCCTCTGATCATCTCGAATCACCTCTAGTAGCGGTCTACTGGACACACACACACCAGCTAGGCGCCTTTCACAGTGCGTTTTCTTGTGTGGACCCCCCGCGCGTTTTTTCGCGGTCCTGGTGGCGCTGCGTTTTTTTGTGCTGGTCTTGCTTGCGCGCTTGCCCGAAGACTTCAATGTCAACTCGTAATGCTGGATAAACTTCTTTGCCGGGATCCGCTTGATCGCTTCGCCGATCACCTTCAGCGGCACGTCGTCAATCTTCTTGAACCGCACGCACCCCTTGCCCATATCCAGCTTCTTGCCGGTCTTCGCCCAGGCCTCGCGAAACCAGGCCGCGTGCTCGGGATTGTAGTAAGTGCACATCAAGCTGACCGACATGTGGTTCTTTTGTGACGCCAAACCCGCAAAAGGCAGCGGTTGCTTGGGATCACAGTGATACCCGGGGCGGGTAGACGCTGTGCGGCACGTAGTAGCTGGTCATGCCGTACCGCATGCCCTCCTCGTAGCCTTTCGACAGGTTCTTGAGGATGACGGCGCGGATCGCCTGGATCGCCTCGCGCAGATCATCAGGTAGGCCGGCAAGGTATTCATTCACTGTTTTCGCTTTGCTCTGCATGCTGCCACGGTATGGCAAACCCAGGGCTATGTCGCGTCGGGCCGTCAATGGAAGTCGCGCGATCTGCCGCGGAGTTCGGCGAAGACTCCGGACATCTCGATCAACCGCGTGGTTTGAAGATGCACGACCTCGCCTTGGCGCTCGACCGTACCCTCAGCGATCAGCGCCACGCTGGCGCGCGCCACTCTGCGATAGCGCTCGTAGATTTTGGGTCGGATGATCAAATTCGCGACACCCGTCTCGTCCTCCAACGTGCAGAACACAATGCCCGAGGCGGTGGACGGTCGTTGGCGAACGAGCACCAGCCCGCCCACGCGAAACGGCTGCCCGTGGCGCGCTTCCCGCAACCCACGCGCGGGTCGCACACCCACACGATTCAGCTCCGTGCGGACGAGCGCCATCGGGTGGGCCGTCAGCGAGAAACCGGTCGATCCGTAATCGGCCAGGACCACGTCGCGAAGGTTCATG
>JADFGE010000090.1 GCA_022567855.1 Planctomycetota bacterium
TTGGCGGGTGACGATCTCGAACGGGTGGTGAGCGATCCGGATTGGACTGACCACGAGCAGAGCGCAGATGGGAACGACGCCCTTGCGCCGCGGGTAAACCTGGAGACAAAGACCGCGCAGGATCCTCAAGACGATGCAGCGGTCGCTGACGGCGTCGTCGCCTCCTTGGAGCCCGGTGTCGCTGAAGATGTGCGGAGCGAGTTGCCGATCCCCGTGCCCGAAGTGTTGACAATGCCGCGAAGCGATGCGCCTGATTCTGAAATATCGGCCTCAACTGACGGCGTACCGCGCGAGACGGAAACCCTGGGCGACACCGATCTGGTGCAGGCTGTGCTATCCGAACCCGACGGTGTGCTGGAGACGGCGCTGCGGCTGATCAGACAACAAACATGTTGGACGGATCTGCGTTTGACCGCGGAGGCTTCGTCGGGCGATGCCCAGGCGTCGGCGGTCGTGGCTGAGGGCGAGCACCGGTTCGGGGCGATCGCGTCACACCAGGCGGATGCTGACCAATTGCAGCCGTGGGCGGATTGGCTGGCGCGATGGTTGACGCTGGACCGTCGGTATCGGGACTTTCGCTTGATGTCGTTTCGCGACGACCTGACCGGGGCGTGGAACCGGCGGTTCTTCAACGCGTTCATGGAGGAGACGCTGCGCCAGGCCGCTGCGAAACGCCGTGCAATCACGATTATGGTTTTCGATCTCGACGACTTCAAGCGCTACAACGATGAGTTCGGTCATCAAGCGGGCGACGAAATACTGTGCGAGACGGTTCGGCTGCTGAACTCGGTCATCCGGAAGGAAGACCGCGTGTGCCGAATGGGTGGGGACGAGTTTGTGGTGGTGTTCGCGGACCTGGAGGGATCTCGGGAGCCGGGTTCCGCTCCGCCGGAGACCGTGGAGGCGATCGCCAAACGGTTTCAGATGCAGATTTGTCAGACGAAGTTCCCGAAGCTGGGGCTGGATGCGCCCGGGACATTGAGCATTTCGGGCGGGCTGGCGACGTATCCATGGGACGGTGCGGACGCGGCGGCTTTGCTGCGTCGTGCCGACCAATTGGCTCTTGAATCCAAGCGCAAGGGCAAGAACGTGCTGACGATCGGGCCTGGAGCGCAGCAGGTGTGCGAGGGTTTGATTTCGCCGCCGGAGCCGGACCGGCCCACCGGCTGAGCGAGGCTGCGCGTTCAGCCGCCGCCGCCACGGGCCGATACCCTTGTTTGGCATGGCCGGCCGCATCGTCATTCTCTCCGACACCCACCTGGGTCGCCCGAGCTGCGCGGCGCTGTCGGCGGAGGCGCTGCGGCCACTGTGGCGCGGTGCGTCGCATCTGATCGTCAACGGTGATCTGGCGGAAGTCCATCATCCTCAGCACTGGGCCCAAGCGGCGCAGCAGACGATGCACTTGCTGGACTTGTGCGAGCAGGACGCCGTGGCGCTGACGCTGCTCTCGGGGAATCACGATCCATTCATTAGCGAGGTTCGTCACTTGCATCTGGCGGATGGGCAAGTGTTCGTCACGCACGGCGACGCGCTGCACCCGGCGGTCGCGCCGTGGAGCCCCGCCGCAGGACGCATGCGCAAAGCCCATGAAGAAGCGCTGGCCGCGATCGAGCCGGAATCGCGAAATCATCTTGAATCTCGGCTCAAGGCCTCGCAGCACGCCTCGCACGCGGAATGGACTCAACTTCAAGAGGAGGCGAGTCACTCCACCGTGCGCGGAATGCTCCTGCGGCCGTGGGCGATCGTGCAGGTCCTTCACTACTGGACGGTCTTTCCCAAACTCGTTTCATCCTTCATTGAGGAACACGCGCCTCAGGCGCGGTTCGCGATCCTCGGCCACACCCACCGGCCGGGAATCTGGACGATCAACGATCGGGTACTGATCAACACTGGAGCGTTTGGTTTCCCAGGTAAACCGCGAGCAGTGTGTTTGGATGGGGAAACGCTTACGGTCTGGCCGATTCATCTTCGTGGAAAGCGGTATGAATTTGGTTCCAAACCATTGGCTGAATACCAGTTGGAGATTGAATCGCATCATGGTGGTGCTGATCCATCTGCGGTGAAGACGCGCCCCGGCAGTGAGCGCCCCAAAGCAGCGGCGATGTGACGCGAGGCCGCAAACAGTGCCGCGAGATCGACGCTTGTTTCGTATCCCATTCGATTGCACAGATAGACGAGGTCTTCGGTGGCGAGATTGCCCGCGGCGTTGGGCGCATAGGGGCACCCGCCCAGCCCGCCGCACGACGAGTCGAAGCTGGTGACGCCCAACTGAAGTGCGCGCAGCGCGCAGGCCAGGGCGGTGCCGCGGGTGTCGTGCAGGTGCAGCGTGGTCTGCCCCGGTTCGAGCAATCCGGCTAAGCCTTCATACAGGCGGTCGATATCAGTCGGCACGGCCACACCGATCGTTTCCCCAAGATCGATCTCATCGACGCCTAGGTCCAGCAGTTGTGAAGCGACGTCTCGCACTTGACGGGGATCGATTGGGCCCTCGTAGGGACACGTTACCACGCAACTGATGTACGCTCGAACGGGAAGGTCTACATCCTTGGCCTGGGCAACCACGGGCTCAAAACGGCGCAGGGTCTGGGCGATCGTGGCGTTGGTGTTCTTGCGACTGAATGTCTCAGAGGCGGCGGTGAAGATGGCGATCTTATCGATCTTGGCGTCCATCGCGCGACGCATTCCCTCTTCGTTTGGCACCAACGCTGAATAGACGACCGAATCTCGCCGACTGATTCGCGCAAACACCTGCTCGGCGTCGGCCAGTTGCGGAACCCACGTTGGACTGACGAAGCTGCTGACTTCGATTTCGGCCACGCCGCTTGCGGACAGCAAATCAATGAGCGCGACTTTCTGATCGACGCTGAGGATCGTCGCTTCGTTTTGCAATCCGTCGCGCGGGCCGCACTCGGTAATGCGGATCTGCTTCGTGTCAGGCATTGGGCGGTGTGCTCGAGGTAAGCCACATGCCTACGAGGCCAACGACAAACACGGCAAATGATATGGCTAACCAGATCTTCCAAGCGAAATCTCGCTCCCGGAAAGATTCATGTTGTACCTTGAACCAGTTTGCCAGAGGTTCTTCGGCCCCCTTGATGGCTCGGAATCCTATGACTATGCCTACAAGGGCGAGGTCGCCGAAGACTACGGAAAGGACCGTCGCACCTTCTGATTGCGATCGGCAGAGGACGTACAACACAAAAGCTGCTATGAACGCGGCGACAGAGGCGAACGCCGCGACACGCAGAGGCGCTTTCTTTAGGAACTTATCATGCACGACATCCCATAGGAGATATAAGAGGAACATGATGGCTACCAACCCAGCCTCTCCTGACGCGGAAACGTTGCTGATTTGCTTTGTTACACCATATTCGCCAATAGACTGGCCGGCTAGCGCTGGTTGACGCTTGAACACTTCGTTGATCTCAACTTCTCGGACGATTACAAAGTACGTTACGACGAGGAGGACATCGATCAAAAGAACGATGAAGTGCCAGCTGAACGGATGCGTGAGCTGCACCGTCTTGCGGCTTCCAACAGACCATCCGACCCAACTTGTCGAAACAATAAGGAGTGCTAAGACAAGGTGTGCAGCCGGCGCAAAGAAAGTTGAAGGAAACTTGTCAGCGTCTTTGCATATAACATAGAGGTCAGCAGATGAGAGGGCGATTTGACCTGCGGTTAGCGCGAAAAGCATCGCGACGAAAGTCTGTCTCAGTCCCATTCTTACGTTGCCCCTTCAATCGCAAGTGTCTTTAAGGCCAATGTTCTCTCTCGCAATCGTAGGGTTCTCTGATCGGACGAAGGCGAGCGATTCTCGTAGTTCTAGCTGGGAACAATTTAGTAATAGTCGGTCTGGAAAACGTGCTCTACGAAGCGATCATCGATCCGAGCGCTCTTGCAAACAGGGGAAAACGGACATCGCCGCTGATCGTTCTGTTGGACTGTCAACGGGAGGTAGCGGTGAGGTAAGGTCGAGTTGGATGAGAGCTTGAGACATTGTGGTGACTGTCGCGTGCATATTGATCGGAACACATTCCAGAACAAATAGTGCAGCTGACTGGGGTTATTGATTCCGCTGTCTCTTGAGACCAGCATGATCGCGTCATAAACGGCCTGCCGAATCGCGAAATCCTCTTCGGACGCGACCTCAATACCCTGGCGCAGCTTCTCCCTCAGTTCACTACTCTTGACGTCAATGGTACCAATCCTTAGGTGTCCACGTACCTCATGATAATCAACTGGTGGTCCAAGTTTGTCATCGTCTCGATACCGCCAGGTGTGGCTGTTTCTCATCAGAGCCAGAAAGAACAATGACTTCTTCCGTACCGGATCGTCGTACGCTCTGAACTCTGCGAGCATATCGAGTAGATTTGGATGCCCGGTAGCGACGCGACCATTGCAGAACTCTTGGATCGCATCCGCGTTCTTCCAGGCATGCGCTAGCATACGTTGCCCCAGATCGCGCAACAACGCTGCCCGCCCTTCCGTGTCGGTGAGTAACTCGCCGTATTCTTTATCGCGAAACAGATTACGAATATCGGCAGCCGCAAGCTCCCTCCAGGTGGGAGGCTCAAGTAACGCAGCATCATTGCGAGCGGCGCTCTCAAACCTAGCGAACAAGTAATCCCAGCCACGAAGGTGTGTACCGTTCACGACGCCCTCAAGCGCAGGGTGGTGGCGCGGAGAAGTCTGGTGGCAGATCGCTACGAGCGCGAGAAAAAAGTTCCCGATGAAATGAGGGGGGAATCCCGGAAGCGCACTTCCCTCCTCGTCGCGGGGGATATCGCTCTTACGCAGCAGTTCGGCTAACCGCTTGCAGACCGCTGTGTTGACTTCAACGAGGACGTACTTTGTAGTAGTCAACATTGTATTCCACGACGAGTTAGAAACGAGATTAGAGAAAAAATACTTGTTTAGTGAACGGTATCAATAGTCGCAACGATTGGAGCGAATCAGCGTTGCTCTTTTCGCGTGAAGACAACGATGAAGAAGACGAGCAACGCAAGCGTCAACACGCCGCCGGCAGCGAGCAGAATCCACTCGAAACTTCCGGGACCGGTGGCGGTGTTCATTGATCGTCCTTGGGATTCGCTCCAGGAGCGGTTGATGGTGGTGCTGCCGGTGAAGAAGCACGCTCGTAGAAACAGCGATCACATACTTTGGCGGAGGCCTGTTCACCCTCAGCGGCAACCGTGACAATCGTGTCGGGTGTGGTGTAAGCCGTCTTGAGCATGGCAAATGCGATGCAGTCAGCGCCGAGCATCGGGCTGATCGTACTGGAAGTGACAAGCCCGATCTGCGGACCCAACGCACCTTGATCCTCTCGGGCGAAAACCTGTGCCCCGGCCACGGGCAGCAAGTCGCTTTGCATTCTCAGGCCCACGAGTTGCTGTTTGGGTTGGCCGAGACTTTCGATGCGAGCGACGATCTCTTGGCCCAAGTAGCACCCCTTTGTGAAGCTGACGCGATCGTGCAGCACGCCGGTCTCGTGCGGAAGCGTGTCGGCTGCGAAATCGACGTTGAACAGGGGAGTCCCTGCTTCGATGCGCGCGGTATTGAACGCATACCACCCAATTGGCCGCACGCGCCGGCTGGATTCGTTGCCATCTTGCTCCACGGCGAGCAACGCATCCCAAACAGCTTCCACACTTGAGATGGGCGTAATGAGATGCAGTCCACATTCGCCGGTCTGATCACTGCGGACAATAACGACGTCCGAATCGCCTATTTTGACCGTGGTTGTGTGTCGTTCGTCCAGATCGAACTCGCTGCGGTCTGCGACTTGGGCGATGACGGCCGACGCGCGGGGGCCATGCACCCCGATGTGATGGAACTGTGAGCTGACATCCTCCAGTTGCACATCTTCGACGATGATGTACTCGTTGAGGGTCTTGATCGTTTGCGACACCTGCGTGATATCCAAACTGACCAGCAGTCGATCGCCCAGTTCGACCAGCACGAGATCGGATTCGATGCGCCCCTTGCGATTGAGCCAAAATGTAGCCTTGGCCATTCCGGGGGCGAGGTCCTTGAGTTCCTGGGTGAGCATGCGGTTGAGGAACTCGCGCCGATCGGAGCCGGTGATGAGGATCGTGCCTCGGTGCGGGCAATCCATCACGCCTGCACCCTTGCGGATGGCGGCGTACTCCCCTTGGAGCTGGCCGAAGGTGGCGAGGATTTCGCAGGCGATTTTCTCGGGCTGATCCGAACGGCCGTAGGCGATGAATTCGACCTGGGCAGGGGCGGTTTGTGAGCCTTGCGCAGCCCCGGGCCGGGCGACATCGGCATGCGGCGGCGTGCGGATCCGGCCGGCGTATGACTCGTGGCGTTTGCGTAGTGGGCTATCGTGCACCATCATGCGAGACTCTTACCCAAGATGGTAGGGGATCGGACCGGATGAGGGGCGATGACGGAATTGACCGCCGGTCGTACTTCATCATTGAACGAAGGAAGCAACCCGTATGAACATCAGCCTGCTTCGAAGCCTCTGCGAAACGCCCGGCATCCCCGGCCGAGAGGAGCGCGTGCGCGATCTTGTGAAAAAGAATATCAAGGGCCTGTTCGACACCGTCACCACCGACCCGATGGGATCGTTGATCTGCACGCGTAAACCCACCGCAACCAGTCGCAAGCGCAAGACCGCGCGCGTGATGGTGGCGGCGCACATGGACGAGATCGGGTTCTATGTCAGGCATGTCGATGACAAGGGGTTCATTTGGGTGAATCCAGCGGGCGGGTTCGACGCGCGGAATCTGTTTTCCAGGCGGGTGCTCGTGTGCGCCAAGGACGGTGATTTTGAAGGCGTGATGAACCCCGGCGGGAAGCCAATACACATCGCCTCGGCTGAGGATAAAAAGAAAGTTCCGGAAACCAGCGAGTTCTTTATTGATCTGGGTATGGACGCCAAGGCGGTGAAGAAGAAGGTCCAAGTGGGCGACTTCGTGGTCATGCACGAGCCGTTCATCGAGCAACCGCGAAAGGTGGTCTCCAAAGCGCTTGACAATCGCATCGCGTGCTTCGTGGCGATCGAGGCGGTGACGAAGCTGGCCAAGAGTCGAGCAAAGACCGCGAAACATAGTTGCGAAGTCGTGGTGGTGTTCACCGTGCAGGAGGAAGTGGGGTTGCGCGGGGCGACGGCTGCCGCCAATGCCGTCGGCGCGGATATTGGAATCGGGCTGGATACGACGCTGGCCTGTGATACGCCGGGTGTTCCGGATACTGAGCGCGTCACGAAGCATGGCGACGGGGTGGGGATCATGATCCAGGATTCATCGATGATTGCCGACCATCAGTTGGTGGATGATCTTTGTAAGGTGGCCAAGCGGCACAAGATTCGCCATCAAAAGTGCATCCTGCCCCGCGGCGGTCAGGATGGCGCAGCGATCCAGCGGTCCGGGGCCGGCGCGCGGACGGCGGCGATCGTGTGTGGCACGCGGTACATCCACACCGTGACCGAATCAATTGACAAGGGCGATCTGCAAGCGACGATCGACCTGCTTGCCGCGTGGTTGCCGACGGTGGGGTAAGGGGGGGAACCACAGATGAACGCGGATGGGGGAAACGCCGAAACGCCGAAACGTCGAAACGTCGAAACGTCGAAATAAGGGGGAGGAATCTGGGGCGAACCATAAAGCCGTCCCGATTTCATCGGGAGTGGTCGCGGTGGGCGAAGAGGGATCCCGACGGAGTCGGGACGCGTCGGCCGCTAAACGGGTGGGATGTGATGATCCTTTGTGTCGCGATGAATCATGCTTCGCCCGGGACGGGTCGAAGCATGGCACCCATCAGTCGTCGGGATCGGGCGTGTAACGGGCTGGGCGAATGGTTGATCGCAGTGGGAGTCGATTCAACAGGTATTCACCTACGCGCTGGGCGTCGCGCGCGAGGGCCCGGCCTTCTTCATCCAGCGGTTTGTGAACATACGAAGCGAGGATCGCATCGCTGCGCTGGCGAAGATCGAACCTCGGCATCGTATCGATGAATGATCCGCTTCCGGCGGCCGTGAGGTCTTGAGATAGTTACTTATTGCGGCCGGCTGGCGATCGCAACTTTGGCGGCGTCCACGAACTGGCGGATCAACCCCGATCCGAAACGATCGTCCTTGGTGCGCTCCGGGTGCCATTGCACCCCCAGATAGAACGGGCGCTGGTCGTCTTGGATTGCCTCGATCACGCCGTCCGGCGCTGTGGCGACAACGGTCAGTTCGCCGGGCACGGTGATCGCCTGCCTATGGTGGCTGTGAACGGTCCCTTGGCCAAGTGAGCCGGCGATCGGGTGCTCGCGTTTACCCCAATGTTGATCGGCCGTTGCGAGCGTGCTGGGCAGATGCTGGTCGAGGGCCCCGCCGCGATACAGGCCCATGAGTTGCATGCCGAGACAGATTCCCAGCACGGGTCGCTCACGCTGCGCATCAAGCGCCTCAAGGAGGGCCAGCTCAACGGCTTGTCTTTCAGGTGCGATCGGCGTGGCTTGATCGTGCGTGGTGATTCCCCAGGTCTCCATAATCGGGTCATCGCCGCCGGAAAGGATGATTCCGTCGCACCGATCAACGTAGCTTGGGGCGCAGTCGGCCAGACAGGGCAGCAGCACGGGCAGTCCGCCGGCTTCGGCGACGGCGCTCGCGCAATGCGGCGCGGCGCTGTAGCGATCGTCGCGGATATCGCACGTGATACCGATGAGGGGCAAACGCATGGGCCTGGGCAAAATATCGGATCAAACCCGGGGGCTGGTGCATAGGTGACGCAATAGCCAAAAAAAGAACCGCCGACCGGTTTCACGACGGTGGGGGCAACGTCGGGCGGGTACCGGTCGGCGATTGAAGGAAGGAGGAGAGGAGGATGGGTTGTCGAAGCGGTAAAGCTTCACCTATTTTTTCGCAAACGGCGGTCTGCGGTTTCACCCGGTCGGCGCATTTCGGGGAAAAAGCCGTCCTCAGCCGGTCGAGTGGGGTCCGGCCGGGACTTGATTGGCCGCCCACAGGGTCTATCCTGACCTGCCCATTACTCCGCCGGAGGGCCCGGCCGCGACGTGCTTGTACAATGCCACCACGAGGAAAACAAATGAGTCACGCCTTTCGGCCCGGGCCACGTCGCGCCGGCTGTGTTCAGACCGGTCCCGGGGGACGACTCTTCGCCGATTACAAACGATCGGAAGAGCTTCGCCGGTTGATGACCCCCAACGGCAAGATCTACTCGCGCAAGCGCTCCGGGGCCTCAGCCAAGGAACAGCGGATGATCGCCATGGCGATCAAGCGAGCCCGGTACATGGGCCTCCTGCCGTATACGAGCGCGACGCTCTAAGGGTCTTGCGCGACCCGGCCGGACCCGCCACGGCGGGCTCCGGCAGCGCGCGATGACCGCTGCATTTGAGACAGCACCAGGGAAGTGAAGTATC
>JADFGE010000002.1:0-9076 GCA_022567855.1 Planctomycetota bacterium
ATCGTCGTCGTTCGCAGCAACCAGAATCGTGTTGCTGTTGCGGTCGCCGATGATCGAGACGCGCCGCGACTGCGCCCGACGACCTCGCCCGGATGAGGCGATCTTAGCGCGATCATCGTACAATCGCTGCAACGCAGTCGCGACCGCTGACGCATCGGCGCGCTCCAGCACGATCGTGCGCACCTTATACTGCGTGGTGGGTGGGCGGTCGATCTCCTTGAGCAACTCGTCGATCTCGGCCATGACATCATCTGCGGCGCGAACCAGCAGGAGGCCGGTCGCGTTGTCATGGACAATCATGGTTTCGGCGCGCCGATTCTGGTCCGAACCGATCACAACTTTCTCTAGGATTTCAGCCGCCTGTTGAGGTTGCGCCGCCTTGAGTTCGATGAGCCGCAAGGGATGGCGATCGCCCCCTTGTTTACGATCAAGCTGCTCAAGCAGCGCGTCGATTTCGGCCAACTGTTCCGGCGCAGCGGTGACAAGCAGCGTGTTGGTGCGCTGATCGACGGAGAACTCCGGCTGAATCGCGGTCGGACCAAGCTGGCCTCGCATGCTCTGGAATCTCGTGCGGAAGATGCGGCGAAATACCTGCTCGATATCCTGTCCGCGGGCATGTTGAAGCGGATACAGCTTCAGCGTGGTCTGCACGTTGATCGGCGTCTGATCGAGAAGCTCAATGAACTGATCGACGAAGGTGATCGCCTCGGACGGACCGATGACGATCAGTGAGTTTGTGTGCGCGTCGGTGGAAACACGAACGCGATTCGGATCGAACACCGCTTCGATCGTTTGGCCATCGACCAGTAGCGTCAGCGCAAGATCGCGCATGCGCTGGGCCTGTCGACCGCGGCGGCGACTCGGGGCATCGGGGGCGATCATTTGACGCACGCTCTCGGCCGCGCGCTCCGCAGTGATTGTCCGCAGCGGGTAGATCTTGACGACGATCTCGTCGACCGCAACAGATTGCGAGAGGGCTGCAATGAGATCCCCGACCACTTCGAAGTCGATGTCACTACACGCGACAATGAGGGCATTGTTCGTCGCGTCCGCGAT
Organism: Planctomycetota bacterium; assembly: GCA_022567855.1. Taxonomy (GTDB): domain Bacteria; phylum Planctomycetota; class Phycisphaerae; order Phycisphaerales; family SM1A02; genus JADFNO01. Next base: position 1,057 of record JADFGE010000002.1, read on the forward strand.
GACTGAGACACGTCGGCGCAGATCGCCGCGCCGTCCGCCGACAGGGGTCATCCGTTGCAGCGTCTGATTGATGAGGTTCGCCACGGCTGGTGCGTCCACGACCTGCGGCAGACCGACGTAGCGAATCTCGCTGGGGGCGGCGGGCAACTGCGACTCCAGTTGCCGCACAAGCTGCGTGATGCGATCAATAGCCCGCGGCGAACCGATGATGATCAGACTGTTGGTTTCCGGATCAACGGCGATCGTTACATCGCTCAGCTCGGCGATCGCGTCCGGCACGACGTTGGCAAGTTCTTTGGCGGCGGCATCATCTTGGACAGCGAAAACCTGCGCTGCGATGGCCGGCCAAACGGGCATCGGCAGCGCTGAACTAGGGCCCGGCGGGTCTGGTTCCCCCCCCTTCGATCTGCGACGTTCCAGAAGCTGCTGCAGGGTAATGACCTGCACTTTGCTCCCGCCCCGGCGACCGAGCATGCGCTGAAGCGTTCGCGCTACTTCAGCCGCGCTCGCCTTGCTCGGGTCGATCGTGATCATCTGCATTTGGCGCGAGGTCGCAATCGTCGCCTGATCGATCTGCATTGCAATTTGCTCGATCGTTGCGAACTGCTCGTCCGTGGCCCGTACCAGCAAACTGTTGCTCGCGGTATCAACGCGGATCGTCGGCGGCGGATCGATCTGGTCCTGCTCGTCGAAGATCGCCCGCAGATTCATGGCCAATTCGGTCGCGTCGGCATTGTCAACCGTAAGCACGCGCACTGATCTTGTGACCGCGCCGTCAAGCGCTGTTGGATCGACGTCAAGCTGCGCGACCATCTGCTCGGCGACATCAAGCAACGCCGGCGGACCTGAGATCACCACCGCATTGAGTCTGACATCGGCCGCGACGCGCACCTGCGGCTCACCACCATCCCGCATCTCGGCTTGAATAATCTGAGCGCGAAGCCACGTCGGCAGCAGGTTGACGTTCACTTCACTCTTAGGAGCAAGAAGTTGTTCAACGACCGGGGCGACAGACTCGGCCCGCGCATACTGCAAGAAGACGGTCCGTACCTGCACCTGATCGAGCGCCGTCCCTGAATCCAGCGACCGGATGATCGATTCGATTTCGATCAATTGCTCCGGCGTAGCGGTGACGAGCACCGAATTGCTGGATGCCTCGGCAGTGATCGTGGCGGCAAGGGAGCCGGGCACGTTGCGCGCCTTGGCCTCCATGGCGCTACGCAGCGCAGCGGCGACGTCCGTCGCTTGCGCTTGCGTGAGATTGAAGATTCGAACATCAACCGCTGATTCGCCCGGCCTCGGTTGATCGAGTTGAGCTATGAGTTGCCGAGCGATCGGCATGAGTTGACTGGGTGCGCTAATGAGTAAGCGATTCATCAAACGATCGGCTGAAACGGTCGGCTGACCCACGGGAATCCGCGCTCGGGCGATGGCCTTCAGATCGCTTGGCCAGCGCGACTGATCACGCAGCATCGGGTTCACCACTTGGGCGACAACTGCGGCGTCGCTGTGCTGAAGCGTGATGACTTGTAAATCCATTTGCGGAGGTCTGAGCGCATGACCATCCCATTCCTCAAGCAGTGCAAGAGCCTCCTGGACTTCCTCCTCGGTTCCTGCCACGACAACTGCACCGCTTTGTGGATCGGTAATCAGTTGCAGCGTCGTTCGCCGACCGCTGGGCTTGCCCGACTCAACGACGCGCTGTACGGTTTGCGATAACGCGATGGGGTCGGCGTTTGTGGGCGTGAAGGTTCTGATCGTGCGCTGCGACATCTCATCGGGTTGATCGAGCTGGGCGATGAGGGTTTCGGCGAGCGCAACCGTCTGCTGCGGGCCGGATACGATCAAACTGTTGGTTCGTTGATCGACTTCCACCCGAACCTTCGGCGTGAGATCGATTTGGCCTCGACTTCTCCGAATGCGCTCCATGATGATGCGCGGATCGGTCTCTTGCTGATCGGTCAACAGGCGATCGACAACCGGTGCGATCGTCGCGGCGTCAGCGTAGGTGAGCTTGAACGTGCGCGCGTCGATGGCATCCATAGCCGGGCGGGCATCAAGCGGCTCGATCAGCTTCTCGATTTCCTGAAGATCGGCCTCCAAACCGACGAGAATCAACGCATTCGCGCCGGGCGAAGTCAGGATCTTGGCGTCGATCGGTTCGCCCGTCACCTTGCTGATGAGGCTTCGGATCGCCTGGGAGAGCGCCTGACTGACTTCGCGCGCATCGGCGAACGTGAGCGGCTTGATGCGCACGATCGGATCACCGATGGAAGCGGTTCCGCTGTCGAGCTGACGAATCGTCTCCTCCGCCACGGGCATGATCGCCTCAGGGGCTGAGATGATCAGCGTGTTGGTCTTTCGATCTGCACTGACGTTGAGCAATGATGCGATGTCGTTGCCGGCTTCGGGCACGTCTTCGCGCATTCGTGCGACGAGGATCTCCCGCAGCATTGGCGCAAGCGTTTCCGCCCGAGCGCTCTGGAGCTTGAAGAAGCGAAGTGACGTTGCCGGACCGGCCCGGTGCACGTCAAGATCACGAAGCAACTTCTCGACCGTCTCGAAGATGTCGGTTGGGCCGGACACGACCAGTGTCTTGGAGACCGGCTCGGTGGTAATGTTGATCGGCACACGACGATCGCGCGCCGCCGAACCCAATTGGGTCGTCGTAGCCAGATCGCGCAGCGTCTTGGCCAAACCATTGAGGTCGGCATAGATAACCTGGTAGGTCCTGATCTCCGTGTCCTCGACGATCTTTTGGCGATCCAGTTGCTCGACGAGCTTCTCGAACCCGGCCATGCGCTGACTTGACGCATCAACGATAAGCGAGTTGGTCTGCACATCCGCGCGCACCACGACTTCGCGCGGTAACTGAAGATCGGGGCGAGGTCGCCCGCGTGAATCGCGCGGCATCGGCGGCTGCGGGTACATCTCGTCGATCGTCTTGGCCAGCTCTTGAGCACGAGCGATCTTGAGTGGGAAGATGCGAATTTCTCGCCCTTCGGTATCCATGCGGTCCGCGCGGTTCAGTTCCTCGACAATGGCCTGAATCTGCGGCAACATATCCGGGTGCGCGGCGATGATGAGCGTGTTCGTCTGCGGATCAGCCGCGATGTTGACGGGCTTGGCTTGCTTTTCCTCGACCGGCCGTTGGTTGTATTGACGCATCAACGCTGTTGCCAGATTCACAGCGTCAGCATTGCGAAGCTGGAGAATGCGCAGCGGCGGCATGTCCTGCGTTTGCGGTTGATCGAGACTCCGAATAAGTGCGCGAATGATCTCGTGTTGTTCACGGCGGGCGGCGATCAAAACGGAATTGGTGCGCTCGATGGCATACAGCACCGGAGGCGGACCACGCCGACCGCCTATCGTCGAAAGCTCACTCTCCGCTAAACCGGTGACAAACTCGACGACCTCGGTGGCATCCACATACTCCAGCGCAATCAGACGGACCTCCGGCGGCGGGCCGATGCTTTGTTGGAGTTGGTTAAGGATCGCGGTGAAGCGGAAGATCGCCTCATCCTCCGCCACGACGAGTAACGAGGCGTTATCGTGATCCACCTCGACGCTGACTCCGGTCGCATCGGGGATGTCGGCTGTTTGCTCTTTGTAGAGCCGCAGCGCGCGATCGGCCAGTTCCTGTGGATCGGCTCCTGTGACTTCAATCACGCGCAGTGATCGCTGCACGGGAACGGCCTGGAGATCCTTCAACATTTGCTCGGTCTTGGCGAAGGTGACTTCATCGCCGGCGACGATCAGCGTCTTGCTGATGGGTTCGGCCTGGATGATAATCTGCACGGCCTTGGAGCCATCGGTCGGCTGCGCGCTCATCACACCTTGGCGAGCCAGATCGGAGAGGGTGCGCGCGATCTGGGTCGGATCGCCGCGTTCGATGTGATAGGTGCGAAGCTCCGCGGTCGGGGGCAGCTCGACACGATCCAACTGCTCCACGAGCGCTTCAAACTGAGCGCGTCGCTCCGCCGGTGCTTCGATGATCAACGTGTTGGTCGCGGGCTCGGCGCTGACATGCACTTCTTTGGGTTCTTGCAGATGCGGCAAGGGACGACCACGCCGATCCAACGGCATCGGCGGCTGCGGATACAGCTTGTCCATCGCCTTGGCCAGATCCACCGCGCGCGCGAGTTTCAGCGGGAAGATCATCGTTTCGCGCTCGGCTTGCGCGTCTCCGGAGCGGTTCACGCCATCGACGAACTCTCTGATCTCGTCGAAGATCTCGGTGTGTGTCGTGACGATAAGTGTGTTCGTCGCGGCATCGGCGTCGATGGTCACGGGCTTTTCGCGTCGTTGCTCAGCCGGTCGCGCGTCGTAACGCTTGCGCAACATCCCGGCCAATTGCGCCGCATCGGCAGCCCGCACTTGAATGAGTCGAAGCGGCGGCAGTACCGTCAGCTCGAACGTGTCGAGCTGCTTGACATACCGTTCAACCATTTGAAGCTGCGCGGCTTCAGCGACAACATACAGGCTATTGGTCCGCTCGATCAGCTCGATGGTCGGCGCGGGTATGGTTCGCGACGGATCAACCGGTGCGGTCGAAGCGATGAGTTCTTCAAGCGGGCCGATCACCTCCGACGCCTTGGCGTTGCGCAGCTCAATGAGCCGACCGGTCCGGGCTGGGGGAAGGAGTCGTCGAGCCTCGCCAAGCGATTGTTCGTATGTGCGCACTGACGCGCTATTGCCTGACACAAGTAGATTTCCAGTCAACGAATCAAACTCGACCGTCGGCGCGGGCATCTCATCCGGGTCAAGTCCTTCGATTCGCCGTTGATAGATGTAATCTGCCTTGAGCATCAACTGCTGCGGATCAGAACCGCTCAGGGCAATGACGCGGAATTGATAGTCTTCAGGACTTCGTTCATCGAGGGTGGAGATCAGCGAGTCGATCGTGGCGAACTGCTCGGGCAGAGCTGTAATAATCAACAGATCGAGTTGATCGATCGGCTCCAGCGTCGGTGCGATGAATTCCGTGCCGTCGCGCGGCTGGAGCATCTGCTTCGCAAGTGACGAAAGCGGAGAGACAATGCGGCTGGGGGTGGCGTTCAGAATGTCGTACTGCCGTGTCTCACGATCGACGACGGCGTTGGATTCGATCATTCGCATGACATTGGAGAAGCGATCCATCGCGGCAGACGATCCGATGAGTGTCAGCTCGCGCGTCTGTGAGTCGAACCGCGTGGTGAGTTCCCATTGCGGCTCGTCCACGTCAACTTGCTCTTCGTACAGCGCACGTGTGCGGACGAGCAGTTCCTCCGGCATTCGTGCGGTCAATCTCAGAAGACGAACTTGGCGATCAAATCGGTCGGGCGTATCGAGCTGTTGCAGAAGTTGATCCACCATTTGGTGTTGCGACGGTTCTGCGATGACGTAGAGACTGTTGGTATGCTCGATGACTTCAATCGTCGGGGCGGGCACAGTGCGAGATGGATCAATCGGCGAGGTCGTAGCAATAAGTTCGTTGAGCAGGCCGAGCACTTCCGATGCCTTGGTGTTCCGAAGCGGCATAAGCCGACCGGTACGGGCCGGCGGAAGCAATCGCCGCGCTTCGGTGAGTGATTGCTCGTAGGTGCGCACCGATGCGCTTTTGCCTGAGACAAGCAGGTTGCCGGTCAACGAATCAAACTCGACGTTCGGCGGGGGCATCTCCTGTGGATCAAGCCCCTCGATGCGGCGTTGATAGACAAAGTCCGTCTTCTGCATCAACTGGTGCGGATCCAAGCCGGCGACCGCAAGCACGCGGAACTGGAAATCATCGGGGCTTGGCTGATCGAGCGTCTTGATCAACGACTCGATCGTTTCAAACTGCGTGGGTAGCGCTGTTACAACCAGGGTATCGAGTTGATCGATCGGCTCGATGGTCGGCGCAACAAACTCCATGCCGTCATGAGGCTCTAGCAATTGGCGAACAAGTGACGTCAACGGCGCGACCATCCGGCTGGGCGTGGTATTGGCGATGACGAATTGACGGGTTTGGCGGTCGACGACGGTGTTTGATTGGACCATCTGGAGGACATCGTTGAAGCGATCGAGCGCTTGAGATGATCCGATCGCGGTGAGAACACGAGATTCGTTATCGAGCCGAACGTCCAGTTGCCAGCGTGGTTCGTTGGTATCGACCTGCTCGTCATAGAGATCCTTCGCGCGTTTGAGCGTCACGGCCGGATCAGGTGTGGTCAGTCGCGACAAGCGCACTTGGCGATCAATTTTGATCTGCGTGTCCAGCACGGTCAGCAGCGCTTTGACAGCGGCGACATCTTCAACGAGGCCGGAGACGATAAGCGTTCGGCCGTCGGGCCCCGGGACGAGCTTGGTGGCGATGGCCTGTCGGCCGTTGAGCAAACTGCGAACCGCGTCGGCCAATGCGTTCGGATCAGCGTATTGCAAAGGTATGGCGGCGATACTGCGCTGGGGTTGCGGTGTTCGTGTAATACCGCCGTCGATCTCGCTGAGCAGGGCTTCGGCTTCGGCCATGGCCGCATCGGTGCCGACGATGGTGATCTTGCCAACTTCATCAAGGGGGATGATGGCCGGTCGCTGGTCCTCCGGCAGCGTTGCGTACAGTTGGTTGAGTCGGGTGACCGCCTGACTCGGGGCAAGTTGCACAAGCTGGAACGTTCGCACGGTTCGGCCGCTTCCGGGGCCGATCGCCGGTACATCAAGCAGCGCGATCGTCTCGCGCAACTTTTCGATCCGGGCCCGAACGCCTTTGGCGATGATGGTGTTGGTGCGTTCGTCGAAGGAGATGCTGAGCCCCGGCATGCTCTCCTCGGTCGTCTTGACCTGCTTCCCTTTCGGATCGGTGACGTACTTCTCGATGCGTTTGCTCATGAGGGCCTTGAGCGGCTCCATCAGATCCTTGGCCTTGGCGTGCTTGATGGGGAAGATCTCGACGGTGTCTTCCGGGTTTTCGCGATCGAGCTCTTGAACGATCAGGAGAAGTCGGCGAACCTGGGCCGCGGTCTCGGTGATCACCAGCGAGTTCTGCTGCTCCATCGCGGCCACCGAGCCGTATTCTGCGACCATCATGGCGAGCTTCTCGGCCAGCGGCTTGGCCATCGCGATGTTCAGCGGGAAAACAACGGTGATGATCTCGTTGGGGGCGACGTCTTGCGGCACTTGTCCAACAAACAGGGGCAATGCCTCGCGCTGCATCTCGGTCAACTTCTGGAGGTACAGCATGTTCTCGGAGACACGCAGCATCACGCCGTTCGCCTGGAGGATCGTGTTGAGCACTTCCAAAGCCTCGGGAACCGTGTAGCCTTTGGGATCCAAGTAGTCCAGACGACGATCGGGAACGTCGGTCTCCTTGATCACCGGCAGCCCGGACGCGCGCGAGAAGAAATCGATCACCTGATCGAGCGTCGCGCCCTTAAAATTGAAGCGGATCAACGCCGGCTCGTCGGCGGCGGGATTGCCGGGCGGGTTGGTCGCATCCTGGGCTTGTGCAGCCGGTGGTGGGATCTCGCCGGCAGCGCTGGGATCGTTCTGCCAGGCGTGGACAGTGCTCGCCACGGAAAATGTCAGGATCAGACTTGCGAACATCGGCACGGCAGTTACACGCAGGGTCATTGGCCGCATTCTCCATTACTCCAGGAAAAGCAGGAGGTGTGTCTGAAACGAAGGGGACTCAGGGCTTGACGGGGGATCGTTGGCTCAACCGCTGCCCGACCGAAACAGTGAATCGCTGCTGGTCGCGGCGAAACTCAGCCGTCTCACCGACGGCCCCCACGAGCACCAGGTCCCGCAAGGTTTCACCGACAGCGAGCCTTCGGGATTCACCTGTTTGTGGATTGAGCAGCCAAACCTCCAGGCCCTGCGGTCCGGATGCCACGCCGGTCAGCGTCCATTGGTCCTGTGACACAGCGGCCACGGCGGCGGGTGTCGGCGACCCAGAAGACTCCGCCTGGGGCGGCACACGAAAGAGGTTGCTGCGGGCCAATGCTAAATATGGGTCAAAGGCGCTGGCGTCGTAGGCCGTCAACACCGGCTCACTCGGCGATTGTTT
>JADFGE010000002.1:9086-34582 GCA_022567855.1 Planctomycetota bacterium
TTGGTCCTGGCCCGAAGTTGTGGGGACGGCGAGGGTGGCTTGGGTTGGCTCGGTTGCTGGCGGCACGCGGAAGATGTTGTCTTGAGCCAGAGCGAGGTAACGATCGAACGTGCTCCCGTCATAGGCTGCCCAGACGACCTCGCTGGGCGCACGATCGGGCAGGAACAGCGTTGTCAGGCGAACCACAACCGCAAACCTTTCGCCGTTGTCCTTCGGTTGCAATCGAACCTGATCCAGGTGCTTCAGCCAGGGCTCCGCATCGATGCGATGAACCAGCCGAAGCGCGCCCTCGAACGAGGTCTCGCCTGAGATCCAGCCTTCCAGCTCAACAAAATCGATTTCGTTTCGAAGCTCGGGGTGTTTGCGGCGGGAAAACTCGTTGCGGGCCGGTGATTCGAGCTTGCGAGCCTGGCCGGTCCCGACGGTGAGGCCGGATATCCCAAGTTCCTCACCGATACGGTTGAGGCGGGTCCTGAGTTGATGATCGACCGTTTCCAAATCAGCGCCAAGCGTGCGGTCGATGATCTCCTGAAGCCGGTCATCAAGTTGGCGGCGCTGGCGATTCTCGGCTTTGGCGGCGGCGAGGCTCTTTTCAGTAGCGGCGATCATTCTGACCAAGTCCGACTTCTTGTCGAAATAGGTTTCCTTCGCAAGGCGGACTAGGCCAAAACTCACCACGGCAAGTAGGACAACGAACCCAACGATGCGTTGCCACGGCCTCACGAATCGTTCCCCCTCGCCGTATTGTGCGCCACAGCCGTCCCCTCGGGCGGATCGGTCGCGGAGGCTTGGTTGGAATCGGCAGCATCGTCTTCGATCGGCTGCGCGTTGGCCACAGAACCGAGCCGGTAGTTGAATCTATACGGTAGACGACGACCACCAGCGCTGTCCGGCCCGGCGGAGGTAAGCGTGTATAGCTTGCCGCGCACCAGCGCAGCACGAAAGGCGTCGGCGGTCATCCGATCCTTCGCCTCGCCATCAAGCACAATCTTGATCGGCATCGGCGTCTGCCATTTCCGACTGGTCGCCTTTTGTTTCCCATCGAATAAGACACCGCGAAAGTTCAGCACGCCCGTCCAGGAATCGAGCACAAGCTGATCAGGCGGCGGAGAGACCGTGCCCAGATGCAACAGGTGCTCAAGCCAGTCCACATTCGCTTCCTGCCAGTGTTTGATGTGTTGGGTCTTGTATACGTCGCGCTTGAATCGGTTTCGACCGGGCAGCATCTTGCTGTATTGAGCAGTGAGATCGGCACTCTTGGTCTCGAGTGCCTGGAGTTTGCTGCTGCCGATGGTCCATGCCGCGAAAATCCCGATGAACAGCACCCCCGCCACCGCAAGGACACGCTGGCGTTTGCGGGCGGCGAGGTCCGGCGCTTTGCGCGGCTTCGCGAAGTCGATCGACTGGACGCCGAGTGTAGGCTCGAGCAGCAATCCCGCCAACGGCCACACACCGTCCATATCCTGTTGATCGCGCTTGATGAGCGGATGCTCGGCAAGGACCTCGGTTCGAACGTTGAGCATCTCACCGATGGGACCTGCGGCGTGGCGACAGATCTCGCGGTCACCGATGACGACGGCGCTGTGCACGTCGTTCGAGTCCTCGACGATGCGATAGCTCATCCACGTTCGTCTGGTCTCGGTCACCACCGCATTGGCGGTGCCGGTGTCATCGCCAAGCGGGGGGAGGTCCGCCGCGCGGGCGAAGCGAATCATCCCATCCAGCACCACGGTGAACTCCACACCCTCACCGGTGATGTCCACCGCGAGCGCGCCGTCACCGGGCGGGTCGTTGAGACTGCCCAACAGCGCCGCCGACCCCATGCTGCGCAACGAGATTCGCTCGATGCCCAGGCCTGCCGCCGCGGCAATCTCTTTCTCGAACGCCAGGACGGTCTCAGGAATGGCCACGGCCAGCACCGTCGTGCTCGTCTCGTCGCGCTCCAAGGTGACGAAGTCGATCACAGCAGTATCGGCGTCAAAAGGTAGATCGCGCCCCAGCGCCAACCGAGTCATCGGGGGCAGTTCGTCGTCGTCAACGGTGGGCAATGTGATTCGCTTCAGACCGACCCGTTCGCGCGAGATCGCAATCGTAGCCTTTGCCTTGGGAAATCCGGCCTCGCGCAGGCATTGCCCGACCCAAGCGCCCACGGCTTGCGCATCCTGAGTGTCCAGACTCTCGGGGACCGGTTCAACGAGCACGCGCTTGACGACCAACTTGCTGCGACCCCGCGCCGCCAAGAGCGCGCGAAGCCGGCGTCGGCCGATGTCGATCGCGATCACGTTCCGTGCGGGCATCGTCGTTCCTTATCCACTGACGTCGTCAGTCCCGTTCGGGCGCTTCCAACGAGCAACGAGCTCGATGCGAAACCAGATCAGTCTCCGCTGATCCATCGACCAATCCGCTTGCGGCCACTCGTCGCGGACTGTGACCTGGGCGCCATGGGGCTCAACCGCCTGTTCCGCCGAGCGCCAGCCACGCCGCCCGGCGCCGGCGGCATGTCGGCATCCGTAAGGTCAGCGCCGAAGCCCGGTTCGCTCGCATCACTGAGCGATTCCAACTCGCCGGCCTCTGAGCCGTCTCCGTCGAGCGTTACCACTTCGTCCGCGAAGGGTTGCTCGTCATCCCAACGATCATCAAACCGGTCCACCGCGGCGCCTGCCGCGAGCATGGCTGTGGTCTGAAGCAAGGTGATATCGCGAAGATAGGCGACCCTCGGCCGCGGCGCGGACAGATCGATCACCACTTCGTAGATCACCGGGTTTGTCAGCGGACCGCTTGGGTCATCCGGATCGACCTCCCCCGCCGCCAGCCGTAACCGATACGTCCAGCACCGAGTCGTGATTCGACCGGCCAACTCGTCGTAAGCCTCCGGCTGCACGATCCCCTCAATGGCCGGCCAGACGATCGTGGCCCGGTCGTCGGCCGACAAGCCGTCTCGCATCTGCACGATCGCCGCCGCCTCATCGGGCCCGAGGCCAGGCAGGGCTACCAGCGCCTCATACGGGGCGGTGTTGATGTCGAGGCGCCCGAAATGAAACTCGCCGGACTCCGCGGTAAATGTGTCAACGATCTCGCCCCAGTCGTCCGGATCAACGTTGTAGAAGCGAAGCACGTCAAACAGCACCGCCTCGCTGTCGAAGGTTCTACCCTCCTCAACCATGATGCGGCGCAGGACGTCTCGAACCTCACGCCCGAAGCGCTCCTCGACGCGGCGGCCAAGCTCTTCGGACCATTCGGTGTTGAGATTGATCCGCAGGCGGCCGTTGCGTTGAAGAGTGGGCTCAAAGCTGTACACCGTCACGATGTCCGCCAGGCCGCGCGGCACATCGTCAAAGGCGCCACTCGATACCGAATCTTGGACGAATTCGCCCGATGCTTCATCTATCACGGTCAGTTCGTCGATCGGCCCGTACAAAAGTTCGGGCGTGATGCCCTCCACCCACAGCAATTCCGCCACGGACTGAAAGGGCCGGCCCAGCCGACGGTCGCGAAACTCGATCACCGCCTCCGCCAAGTCGGGCTCGATCAACTCGGTCTGCGCTAGCATCTCGGCGTCCACCATGTTCAGATCGAGCTTCCCCGCCTCGGGCACGGAACGCGCGCCGCCTGGACCCACCGGCAACAGGCGGACAACGCCGAGCCGGGTGTCTGTTTCGTACACCACGTATTCGTCCGCAACGGCGGGGACCTCGCCGTCGAGTATTCGTTGACGCTGGTCGTTGAGGGTGCTCATCACGGCCCGGATTCCCGACCAGGCGAGGGCTCGGGATTGAGCGGCACCGGCGGCGCCGGCGCTCCCGGCCGCTTCGGCCTGCGCCATGAACAGCAGGCTCGTGCCTACGAGCAGGGCACTACCCATTATCACCAGCACGGCGATGAGCGTGAAGCCACGATCGTCGTTGCATCGCAGTGCGGTCATAATCCAGCCTCCGACGGGGCCGCACTTGTAGCGAAATCATCATCGCCCGACATCGCAACGTCCCCCGCGGCGTCATCGCCGGTCGAGGCATCCGGAATCACAATCACCCGAATGCGGTCCGGCCTCGGCTCGCGGTAGAACTCCAGGTCACTCTGCTCGGCGTAGGCGCGTTCGTCGAACGTGTCTGTGGCATCGAACGTCAGACGATCGGGCTCGTCTTGGGGCGGAATCGGGTCCGGCTCTGCGCCCGGCCAAGGCTCGAACCACACCGCGATCTCCACGGCCAGCGGCAATCGGCCGTACGACCGGCTGTCAAACGTATCGCGCCAGCTCGTGCCGTCGTGGAACCGGAAACGCACCTTGTACACGGACCCGCCCACCGGGAACTCGGACGGGCGGTCGGTCGTGTTGTTGGTCTGCATAAACCTGCGCGAGGCCATGATCTGCCGTCGGGACTCGTCGAAGCGGTATTCGGTTAGTTGCAGGTCGCCGAAGACAGCCGGATCGCCCACGCCGCGCTCCGCGAGACTGGCCGCCACGGAGCGGGTCAGGATGCGCAGGCGTTGGGTATCACCCTCGACGCCGGAACCCGAATCGGCGTCACCGACCACACACGTCATCAAGTCCGCTTCGACGCGCTCGATGAGCGTCGTCGCGGCGAGCTGCTTGGCGCTGTACCGAAGCGCTCGATCCCGTGACGAGAGCAGGTCGAACATGAAGGTGAACATCGACCCCAGCAACGCCAGCACCAACCCGATGGCGATCAACACCTCCAGCAGCGTAAAGCCGCGACGAACCCGGTTGATCGGCGGTCGGCTCACGGCTCACCCCCCGGCAAACCCTCGAGCAATTCGTCTTCCCGGTACGCCTCGACCTCGGCCTCGCGCGGCGGCATGAGTTGACGGAGCGTGAAGCTCATCGGCACGAAACCACCATCGTCGCTCGTCTGGTCCGTCAGCTCGGTGACGGTCAGCTCGACGAGATTCAGTCCCCCAAACTCGCTGGGGAAGGTCTGAACCTCGATCGTCCACCGAAGCCCGCTGTGCCGCGCGTCGAAGTCGAGGTCCGGCTCGTAGGACCCGATCTCGCCGGACCATTCCGAGCGCAAGTCGCGCACTGTGATGAATCCCGCTTCCAGTTCAGCCATTTTCGACCGGGCGATGTCCACCGCCTCCTGTTGGCGCTTGGTCCGATCAAGCGCGTCAAAGACGCTCCTGGCCGCGCCGAGGGCGAACGCCGACGCGCCTGCGAACAGTGCGATCGACAGCAGCACCTCCAGCAACAACGCACCGCGGCGCTTGGGCGGTTTCGGAATTGCCTCGATCGCGATCACCGCTCGCCAGGCTCCTCATCCGGGTCAGCCGCGCGGTTGCCCTCGCCCGACACGGATTCGACATCCTCCGAATCGACCTCATCATCATCGCGCTCTTCATCGCGCTCAAACTCCTCGAACTCGTCATCCAGCTCCGAATCATCAGCATCCTCAACGGCGTCACGGTTCGCCGCGGTCGCGTCGAAGATGGGTAGACCCGTCCAGGGATTCACTTCGATCCTTCGCGCCCGGCCGTCGTTATCGACGACCCAGACCCCTTCGCCAAGAAGCGCCGATCCGTCCGGTAGAAAAACCGCCAGGCGGATGGTGCGAGGCGGCTGATCCAGAACCAGCGATGCCGAGGCGTCATCGAAATAGGCGCCCAAATCGTCATCGAATGAGCCGAACGAATCGTCGTAACCGTCTTCAATCTCCTGCGGCGGCGTCCTAGTGATTTGGACACCCTCGGCCAGATGCCGATAGGCCCATCCTTCGGGAATCAGCAGGTCTTCGTCCGGCTCCTCGCTGAAATCGAGCATTGCCGCTGAGCCGTCGGCGTCGCCGAAGCGCGAGGCGGCGCGCTCGGGTCGGAACATCCGCGCCTCGACGTGAGGCGCCTCGCTGTAATACATCACCTCCACCGGTTCGCCGGTGGCCTGGGCATGCGCTCGGGCGAGGAGCAACTGGTCGCGGATGATCTGGATCGTTGAATCGAAGGTACGCTGGCGCTGGCGTCCCATCATGGTGGGGAACACCAACGCGCCGAGGGCGACCACCAGGCCGATCGCAATCAGCAGCTCCAAGAGCGTCAGTCCGCGGCGAGGCATCGCCGGTCACGATCCGTCGTCGGTGCCGGCAGGGGTGAAGTCCTCGAACTCCTCGGCAATCTCGCCTTCCACGTCCCGCAGCCGATCGTGGTTGGTGATGTCGTCGTCGGTGTCCTCTTCCTTGTCGGGTCCGATCGAGATGAGGTCGTAAAACGACTCACCGCGGATTTCGCCGGGATAGCGGTAGATCAACTCGCTGCCCCAACTGTCGTCGACGATGGCATTCTCCAGGTAGGGCCCTCGCCACCGCTCGAAGTCCTCCTCATCTTCAAGCTGTTCGCGATTCCACAGGACCGCCAACCCCTCTTCCTCAGTCGGCCAGCGATTCAGGTCGAGACGGAACTGTTTCATCGCGCCATCAATGAGATCGAACTGGACGAGTTGAAGGTTGGCCTTGGCCTGCTCGCCGCGCGGAATGAGGTTCATCACCACCAGACCGCCCATCGCCAGCAGAATGGCGATCACGATCAGCAGCTCGATGAGCGTGAACGCTCGCCTGGTGTGTTTGTCGTATCGTCGTGTCGTCATCACGTTCGTGTCCTCCCGATAGCTTGGTTATCCCTTGATTTCAATCGGCCCAACCTTGCGGTTGGGGTCAATACCGCTCGCCGGTGGCCACAGGTTCGTTGCCGCCGCCGGCTGATTCTTTCCCCTCTACCTGACCAATCGTACCGGCCCGAGCGCCTCAAGATGCTTCTGCGGTGGGCTCAAATGGTGGCGCTGAGCTGCAGCATGGGCACGATCAGGGCCACGAAAATGAACAGCACGACCCCCGCCAAGCCCAGAAGCAGCATCGGCTCCATCATCCGAACGAACAGGCTCAGCATCCGGTCGATCCGCTTCTCGAGGGTGTCGGCAATGGTCGTGAGCACCTCGGGCAGGTTGTTGGCGGACTCTCCCACCGCGATCATCTCGGCCACGTCCTCTGCGAACATACCGCAGTCCGCCAGCGGCTTGGCTAAGGGCTCGCCCGCCCGGACCGCGTCCTGAGCTTGGTCGATGGCCTCGGCCAGGAGCACGTGACCGACCGCGTCGCGGCTGATTTGCATGGCCTGAAGCATCGGCACGCCGTTGCCCAGCAACGTGCCCAGAATCCGGGTGAACCGGGCCACCGCCAGACTGCTAACCAGCGCCCCGAGTCGGGGGATCCGAAGCTGCCAACGGGCCAGCGCCAGCTGGACGCTCGACTGACGCCGCAGCCACCAGCATCCCGCCACGACGCCGGCTACTCCAAGGACGATCAGCAGCCAGTGGTTCGTCAGCGCATTGGACGCGCCGAGGAGGATCTTCGTGGGAAGCGGCAGCTCGATGCGGCTGTAGAAATCCTTGAACTTCGGCACGAAAAAGACGAGTGCGGCAATGACGATACCCAGACCGACGAATAGCAATACGACCGGGTAGATGAGGTTGCCGAGCACCTTGGACCGCATGTCGGCTTGATTCTCAAGAAACGCGCCAAGCCGCGCGAGGACCTGTTCGAGAAATCCGCCGCGCTCACCGGCCCGGATCATGGCGACCTGGATCGAAGGAAAGACATCCTCGTGCTTGGCCATGGCATCGCCCAGTCGCTCGCCCTCAGCGATGTCGTCGGCAATGGCGGTCATGACGGTCGCCAGCCGGGGATTGGACTTCCCCCGCCCAAGCAATTGCAGCGCACGCAGCAACGGCATGCCGACGCGCAACAGGTCCGCGAGCTGCCGATAGACGGTCGCCAGGTGGCGGGGGGACACGCGTCGTTGCCAGTGTCGCCGGGCGTGGACTTCGCGCACCTGCACCGGCGCGAGGTCGCGCGACTGGAGCTCGATGAGAGCCGCTTGTCTGGTCACCACGGTCAGCGTGCCGGTGACCTTCACCCCAAGCTGATCGCGAGCAATGTATTGGAAAGCCGCCATGGTGCCGTAGGTCCGCCTGTTGGTTCTTGGGTCCAAACGCCGGCCGGTTGCAGGCATATTGGCCTGATCGACCTGGTGCGCTCGTGCGCAAACCCAAGCAGCAGCAGAACATGCGCCTCCGACCGGCTCGGCGCGGCACGCCAGGTCAGTCCCCGCACCCACCCCGTGGTCCCAAGGCGTGTAACTGGCAGCCGTTGTCCGCCGTCATGGGCAGGTTAGCAAAATATTCGGCGTCAACAATTGCGCGTTCTCCAATCGTCGGGGGCCGCGAAACGCGTTCACCCTTGTCGATCTCACGCCGCGGTGTCGTCGGCGGAAGTTCCGATGACGCATCGAATATGCGCCGAACAATCGTGAATCGGTCTCCACTCGTCAAGCAACAAATCAGTCGACCACACAACCGCGCTTTACAAACGGGCCGCCAGCGGCGATGATCTCGTCTCAGTCGGCCTCGCGCCGCTAGGAAGCAGGATTGCATTTCTCAGAGGATGACGCCAATACACGGAAGCACACACTGAGCGCGGGTCCCCCAAGCATCTCTCAGGACAAGCTCGAACAAAGGAAGGTTCGACATGCAGGGCAAGGAAGCCTCTTTCGTGAAACGTTTCAAACATACACTGTCGCAGACCGAGCGTTACGTCTTGTCACTACGCTATAGTGATGAGCTGACGCCCAGAGAGATCGGGCTCGTACTCGATATGTCCACCCGCACGATTGACCACGTGCTGTTGGATCTGCGAGAACGTGCTCGTTCAACGGTGCGAGGTGATCGAATATTTAGTCCACGCAACTGACGCGCGAACGACCGAAGGCTGCGGCGCAGCGCACTTACTTACTTTGGCGATAACTGGCGGCCAGCACCTTGCCCGTCTCCAGGCCGGTCCGAACCGCGTGCAACGTGTCGCTGGTCCCGAAGACCGCGATCGGCTCGAACCCGCGATCGTCTACGGCCATATCCAGCAGATCCTCAGCCGAAAGCGTCAGCCGGCCGGCTCGAGAAGTGAGTGAGAACTGCATCGGACCAATGCCGTCATAGGCACGGTACACAACCTCGGTACATACCAGCCGATCGGCACGAAAGAAGTCGAAATCGAAGTTGTAGAGCTTGCCCTCGTGCGTGATCGCCTGAGAAAGGGCCTTGGCGAGCTGGGCCTGGCTTAACTGCGGCCGGATCACAGCCACCGCGTCAACTGCGAGCGTATCCGAAAGCTCGCGGAACAGTACGCCGTCCTTGCGCGCCTCCAATACGCGCACCGGGTCGACCCATCGAGCCGCACGATCCTGATCAAGATCAATACTCAGGCGCGCCCGCTCCGCCACCGAACCGATGTGTAGCGCTGCGTGCGGCCAATACCCCGGAAGTGCAAGGTTGCTCAGCGCATCGTCGTGTCGCGTGATAATGACATCGCCGGGAACAAGTAACTCGGCCAGTTGCGATTGCACCGATGGATTCACGCGCTTCGTGTGCCACGGATTGTGAACGTCTGCGATAAGCCGCCCGAACGCCTCCGCCACGCCGAAGATCCCGCGCTGAACCGCTGTCGCCCGCCGTCTACGCAGGGCATGCCACCGATACCGCAATCGCGCCTTGGCGTATTGGGCCACACCCACTCGAAGCGATTCCTCTGAATCGCTAAGGTGCTCGACCACGGGTCCAAGCTGCGAATCGTTGCGCAACGCGTCGATCGCCTGACGATGCTCATCGGCAAAACGCATCGATTGAAGCAGCTCCCACGCATTCCTCGGGCTGGTCAACGACTTGTAGATCGTCGTGTATTGCTTGGCGGGTATCCGAAAGCGCGGCTCCGCCTCGTTGAACTTGCGCTGCACAACCTTGTCCGTGGCAAAGGTCCCTACCAAGTATCGCGCGGATCGAACCAACAGACAGGCGGCGGTGTAGGCCAGGACGAAGCAACGCAGCTGCGTCTGCTCATCCACGTCATCCAGCGCACCACGGGCAAGCGGCTTCAGCTCGGCGATGGTCTCCAGCAAGGCCGCTCGTGCGGTAAGGTGACGAGCGAACCACGTTTGGAGCAACTCATCCTCGACCGGGGTGAAATGTCCCCGCTCAAGCCCCGCCTGCGCCGCCGCCAACTCGGCTGAGCATTCCTCCAACCCCGCCAGCGCCGGAGCCAGGGCCCCGATCGACCGTACGCCCGCCTGAATGAGTATCTCAGCTTCCATTGCGAATCGGTTCGAGCGTGTTGGACCTGATTTTGCGATTATCCTCTGATGACTTTCGCCATGCGCTATTCGTGGACACGATGACCGTCAGAATCGCCATGTGGTCCGGCCCTCGCACGATCTCAACCGCCATGATGCGGTCGTGGGGAAACCGCGCGGACACCGTCGTCTGTGATGAGCCACTGTATGCACACTACCTCAAGGTGACCGGCAAGGACCACCCGGGGGCCCAAGAGGTGGTCGAGCATCACGAAACGGATTGGCCCAAGGTGATCGACTGGCTGACCGGGCCTATCCCCCGGGAAAAGTCCGTTTTCTATCAAAAACACATGGCCCATCACTTACTGCCCCAGATCGACCGCGCCTGGCTCGATGACGTCACCAATTGCTTCTTGATTCGCGATCCGCGCGAGATGCTGACTTCGCTGATCAAGAATGTGCCGAATCCGACAATCGACGATACGGGGCTGCCCCAACAGATTGAGATATTCGAGCTCGTGTCCAAGCGAGGCACAACACCCCCTGTCCTTGATGCGCAAGATGTGTTGGAGCATCCGCGCGAAGTACTGATGCGACTGTGCGAAACCGTCGGCGTTGAATTTGACGAAGCGATGTTGACCTGGCCGCCTGGTCCGCGCGATACGGATGGCATCTGGGCCAAGCATTGGTACGGCGCCGTTGAGAAATCAACCGGCTTCAAGCCGTATGTTCCTAAACCGGACCATGTACCGAAGCATCTGCAAACGCTGTACGATGAATGCATGACCTTCTACCAGAGGCTTTACACGATCCGTCTGCAAGCGTGAGTCCAATGATGTTGCAGCCATTCAACGAAGCCAATCGCAACATTTTGATCAACATCAATGGCACATTGTTCCCACGCGATGAAGCCCGGATCAGCCCGTTTGACTCGGTCGTGCAGGGCGGTGACGCGGTCTGGGAAGGTTTGCGGCTCTATGACGGGCGCATATTCAAGTTGAGCGAGCACCTTGATCGGTTGCGCAACTCCGCCTTGGCTTTGGCGTTTGACGAGATCCCATCACACGAAAAGATCACCGACGAGATCAAAAAGACGCTTGCGGCCAACACCATGACCGATGGCGTTCACGTTCGCCTGACACTCACGCGCGGCGTCAAGATCACATCCGGCATGGACCCTCGGCTGAATCAAGCTGGGCCAACCTTGATCGTCCTCGCGGAGCACAAGCCGCCGGTCTATGACAAGGGCGGGCTCACGCTTGTTACCAGTTCGGTTCGCCGTTTTCCGCCGGACTGTCTGGACCCGAAGATCCATCATTGCAATTTGATTCAATCGATCCTGGCGAAAATTGAGGCGAACGCAGCTGGGGCGGATGATGCACTGATGCTTGATGTGCGCGGGTTCGTCGCCGAAACAAACGCGACGCATGTCTTTCTTGTTCACAATGGGATCGTGTATGCTCCACATTGCGTGGCCTGCCCGGAAGGCATCACCCGCGCGACAGTTTTAGAACTCTGTGCAACAAACGACATCCCACATCAAGAAAAAGACATCTCGCTCACTGAAATCTATCGTGCTGATGAGATGTTCTGCACCGGCACGATGGGTGAGCTGGCGACGATCAGCAACGTCGACGGCCGAACGATCGGCGACGGCTCCCTCGGCCCGATGACGAAGCGCATAAGTGCGCTATACGCCCAACTTACGGCACGTGAAGGCGTGCAGGTGGTTTGAATATGAACGCGCTCTTGGTTTACATCGCAACGATCGCGGCTCTTCTCCTTGGAGCCGGGATTCTGCATCTCATTGCGAGGCTTGGCCGCCCCGGACGGAGGATATCCGATTGGTTGTGCCATGCCCCGGCCCTGGATGTCGTGGTCTTTTACTTCACGGCGTTGCCGGCAATAGTCGGGGTGGTACTGGCAGGTTGGGCCGGGCTCGGTGCAGCGATCGGCGGACAGTGCTCGGCCATGTTGCTCTGGGTCGCGCTGCACGAGCTAGCGCATCCGGCCGCGCGCAAGGAGCCGCGCATTTTCTCCACGATCAACCAGCTTGTCGGCCGATGGCGCAACCACTTCGCGTTATGGTGGACCGCATGGGCTGTGCCGGGTTTCTGGGCGATCCGCCTCGGGCAATATCTGGTCTACCCTCCCCTCACGTGGACAGTTCGACTTCCCAAGTATCGCAGTCGGGATTGGGTGAATCTGTCACGTCACAAGTTCCGCGGGCTGGTCGGCTATGACCTCATTTGGTGCCTATATTGCGATTGGATGACCGGCGTGTGGTCACTTTCCGCGGAAATGCTGCGCAACGTCGAGTCGTTCTGGTGCCCGATCCGATTCGACAGCACGAAGAAGTGCGAGCATTGCCAAGTTGACTACCCGGACATCGTCGGCGGGTGGATTGGAGCTGATGGCACGATGCAGGATGTCACGACGTTGCTACAAGAGAAGTATCCAGCCGGGCAGAAATCAAATCCGTGGTTCGGCCATCCCGCCCGGCTCACGATTGAAGGTGAAGCGATCGATCAAGCTCAGGGTGATCGCTAGGCTGGATGCGAGGACGAGCCGGGAGCTTGGCGCCCGCTACTCAGGCTGCCACAACAGGAATTGTTTCGGTCCGTTGAGCCTGGTCAGGATCCAGCGCCGCCTTCTCAGCCTTCTTGATAATGTCAGCTGGAAAATACCGATGGCCGCATCGATTGCATTTACCGATCGTTGGACCGTCGATCAGAACCGTTCGTCCGCAGACTTTGATCGGCTCGCGGTCCGCGCAAAGAGGCTCGACAGCGCCGGGACAGAAATCACACTCATGCGGTTCGTAGTTGCTCATCGTGAGGGTATGTACGCGGTGATAATGAGGAGATTCTCTGAACGGTCAAAGCGACATACGACAGTTACGTCGGTGGAAAGTTTAGCGGCCTCTCCAGTTTATGTCACATCTCGAAGAACCCTCACCCTAGCCCTCTCCCAGGGGGAGAGGGGATAAGAGAAGAATCCTCACCCCTCCTCAGACTCGCGCAGTTTGGCGAGCACGGACAGATCCTCCAGCGTCGTCGTGTCCTGGGTAATCGTCTCGGTGCCGGCTGCGATGTCGCGAAGCAGTCGCCGCATGATCTTGCCGCTGCGCGTCTTCGGTAGGGCATCGGTAAACCGGATCACATCCGGCTTGGCGATCGCGCCGATCTCTTTGGCGACATGATCGCGCAGCGCACGTTTGAGTTTGTCCACCTGGCCGTCGTCTCCCGGCACGTGCGACGGCTCCAACGTACAGAACGCGGTAATGCCCGTGCCCTTGATCTCGTGCGGCATGCCCACCACCGCGGCCTCGACGACTGCCTCGTGACTCACCAGCGCCGACTCGATCTCCATCGTTCCCAAGCGATGGCCGGAAACATTGATCACGTCATCGACGCGCCCCATGATCCAGAAATAACCGCGCTCATCGCGCCGCGCGCCGTCGCCGGCAAAGTACATGCCGTCGATACGCGTGAAGTACGTGTCGATGAACCGCTGCCGATCACCATAGATACCGCGCAGCATCCCCGGCCAGGGTTTGCGAATAACCAGCAACCCGCCGACGTTGGGCGGTTGCTCTTCGCCCTGATCGTTGACAACAGCCGCATCGATGCCAAAGAACGGCAGCGTGCATGAGCCGGGCACGGTCGGCGTCGCGCCGGGCAGCGGCGTAATCATGTGCCCGCCGGTTTCCGTCTGCCACCATGTATCAACGATCGGACAGCGCTCGCAGCCGATGACTCGGCGATACCACATCCACGCCTCGGGATTGATCGGCTCGCCCACGGTGCCCAACACTTTCAGACTCGAAAGATCGTGTTTGGCTGGATGTTCAGCGCCCCACTTCATAAACGCGCGGATGGCGGTGGGCGCGGTGTAAAACTGCGTGACCTTGTGACGCTGCACGATGTCCCAGAAGCGATCCTCAGCCGGGAAGTTCGGCGCACCCTCATACATCAAGCTGGGCACGCGCGAGGGCAGGATGCCGTAGACGATGTAGCTGTGTCCCGTGACCCAGCCGATATCAGCGGTGCACCAGAACACCTGCCCCTGATCCGGGACGAGATTGAAAACGTATTTGCTGGTGAGGTACGTGTAGACCATGTACCCGCCGGTGGTGTGAACGACACCTTTGGGCTTGCCCGTCGAGCCGGAGGTGTACAGCAGGAACAGCATATCCTCGCTGTCCATCGGTTCGCAGGGGCAGTCGTCGCTGGCCGCATGTGTTCGTTCATCCCACCAAACGTCGCGGCCGTCATTCCAGTCGATTTCATTCTCGCAACGTTTCAGCACGATCGTGTGGCGAACTTCGTTCGCGGTGCCGGCAAGTCTGTCGCACGCCTCATCGACATTGGCCTTGAGCGGAACGATCTTTCCGCGCCGGTACCCGCCATCAGCCGTGATGATGATCTTGCTGTCGGCATCCTGCACGCGATCGATGATTGCCTGGGCGCTGAATCCGCCGAAGATCACCGAATGCACGGCGCCGATCCGCGCGCAGGCGAGCATGGCGATCGCCAGCTCAGGCAGCATACCCATGTAGATCGTAACGACGTCACCCTTCTTGACGCCAAGATCCTTGAGCACGTTGGCAAACTTGCTGACCTCGCGCTTCAGATCGTTATAGGTGAGCCTGCGAACTTCAAAGCCATCAATAATCTCGACGTTTCGATCCCGGCGCGCCGGGATTTCGACGTTTTCCTTCGGCTCGCCTTCCCAAATCAGCGCAACTTGGTCGCCGTGGCCGTTGTTCACCTGTCGATCGATGCAGTTGTGACAAAGGTTCGTCTTGCCGCCGACGAACCACTTCGCGTCCGGCTCCTTCCATTGAAGAACCTTGGTCCACGGCTGGAACCAGTCGAGCTCCGCCGCGATCTCGCCCCAGAACCCTTCGGGGTCGTCGATTGATCGCCTATACATCCGGCGGTACTGGTCAAGCGAGCTGATGTACGCTCCGCTTACGGACTCGGAAAAACCGGCCGGCGGATCGAAGATCCGATCCTCCTTCAGGACGGACTCGATGCTGGCGGTATCGGCAACAGTGTCGGACATGGCGGGACCTCTCGTTCCTGATCGGGACCGCGAACACTCTAGCCGATGGTCCGGGACGCCAAAAGAGGGAAGGTGAGCCGCGGCGGCCGGACCCGCCCGTCCGTCCGCTCGGCCCGGCTGGCCGGGTATGACCGGCCCGCGGGCGCTCCAGACGCGCCTTGGGACACGTGGCTGGTCGAACTCGAAAAAAAATCTGCCAAGTCGCGCAAGATTTCCCCAAAACCGGCATATATACCCCTGGAGCAGCCCGAACTGTCACGGTGCCAGCCGCCGAGCGTAGGAGCGTGGAAGCCACGGCCGCTTAGATTCCAGACCGCCAAGCAATCAGGAGACACGCAATGAGTCACAATCCAAGGACCGCATCACCCCGGAGTATCAATGCGAGGCCGAGCCGATCGAGCCTCCTCAGCCTGTTGTCTTGGGTCGCCACCGTCACCCTGACTGCCACCGCGGTCAAGGGTCAGACATGTGAGCCGCACTGGTCGGATGAGTTCCCGGCCGGAGAGCTGTGGAATGGAGCTGTGCGCGCGATGACCGTCTTTGACGACGACTCGGGCACCGGCCCGGCCCTTTACGTCGGAGGAGGCTTCGAAACGGCGGCCGAGCTACCTCTAAATCACATGGCCAAATTGATGCCCAACAACGCCTGGGCACCACTTGCAAACGGAACCAACGGCACCGTTATCGCGCTGGTCACGTTCGATGACGGATTGGGCGCGGGCGAGGCGCTCTATGCCGGTGGTACTTTCTCCAAAGCCGGTCGTGTAGAGGCAAGCCGCATCGCCAAGTGGGATGGCGAGAGCTGGTCAGCGCTGGGCGAAGGAACCGACGGGCGCATTGAGTCGCTGGCCGTCTTCGACGACGGGTCTGGCCCCGCGCTGTATGCCAGCGGCTACTTCAACACCGCAGGGGGCGCAAGTGCAAACAACATTGCCCGCTGGGACGGCGAAACCTGGTCGCCGCTGGGCGCCGGGATCGGGGGATTCGTGTACGAGATGGTCGTTTTCGACGACGGGTTGGGAGGCGGACCGGCGCTGTATGTAGCCGGTTCGTTTGCAAGCGCTGGAGGCGTACCGGCCCACCACATCGCCAAATGGGATGGCAAAGCATGGTCAGCGGTCGGCGTTGGCATGAACGGGCGAGCCCAGGGCCTGACCATCTTTGACGACGGCTCAGGGCCGGCGTTGTACGCTGGTGGAGTGTTCACGGAAGCTGGCGGTGTTGAAGCACTCCATATCGCCAAATGGGACGGTTTGGAATGGTCGCCTGTGGGGGGCGGCACAGATGCTTTTGTGTTGGCTCTGGCGGTATTCGATGACGGCTCCGGTAAAGGACCGGGTCTCTACGCCAGCGGCGGCTTTATCTTCGCCGGCGGAATCTACGCCCCGCACATTGCCAGATGGGACGGCGAGGAATGGAGCGACGTTGGCGGGGGTATAAGCGGTTTCCCTTACGCCCTGGGAGTGTTTGAGGACATAAACGGAGGGTCTACTCTATTCGTCGGCGGGTCAGTTGGTCTCGCCAAGTGGGACGGTGTGCATTGGTTGCCGGCCGGGCGTGGACTCGTCGGCGGCAATGTCGGGGCGATAGGAACCACATTCACAACCGTGGAGGAAGGCTCCGACATTGAGCCCGGGCTCTACGTCGGCGGCCAATTTTTTACCGCCGGTGGACTGTGGACACCAAGCGTGGCACGGTGGAACGAAGGTAAGTGGTCCGCGGTCGGCGAAGGGATCGGCGGAAGTGGCGGATGGGTGGGTGTATTAACCCTCTTTGACGATGGGTCAGGATCGGACCCCGCCCTCTACGCCGGCGGAAACTGGCTTGACGCCGACAACAAAGTGATCCAGCACACCGCAAAGTGGGACGGCGAAACGTGGTCGGAGCTCGGGGCGGACGTCGATCAAATTGTCCGCGAGATGACAGTATTCGATGATGGCCTCGGCAGCGGACCGCTGCTATACGTCGCGGGAGACTTTCTCAATGCGGGCGACATACCTGTCGACCGAATCGCCACATGGAACGGGGCTGAATGGGCACCACTCGCTGGCGGAGGAACGAACGAACTCATCGCGAGCCTGACTGTGTGGGATGACGGCTCCGGTGACGGACCTGCGCTCTACGCAAGCGGTTTGTTCACGATGGCCGGTGGCGTCGATGCCAACTTCATCGCCAAGTGGGATGGCGTGCAATGGTCACCGCTTGGAAGTGGCATGGATAGTACGGTCACGGCAATGGCCGCGTATGACGATGGTACAGGCCTGGCCTTATATGCCGGCGGATACTTCGCAACAGCCGGAGGAGTCGAAGCCAATGGTATCGCCAAATGGGATGGCAAGCAGTGGTCAGCGCTACCCGGCGGCGGAATCGACGGTCCATTTAGCTATCCTGCTGTCTTCGCGATGACCGTATTTGACGACGGAGTCGGCGACCGTCCCGCGCTTTTCCTCGCAGGCCGGTTCTTCACGGCTGGTGGCGTACAGGCGAAGTCCATCGCGCGATGGGACGGCAGGACTTGGTCGGCACTGGGACTGGGGCTGCACGACATCAACGGTTCGGAGGCAGCCGCGGGCGCCATAGTTGTCTTCGACGATGGAACAGGCGACGGACCGGCTCTGTTTGTCGGCGGCGACTTCCTGATCGCTGGCGGGATCTCGTCGCAGCGCATTGCCAAATGGATCGTCTGTGTGGATATTATCCCCGGCGATCTGGACGGCGATGGATCGGTCGGCGTGAAAGATCTGCTCATTCTGCTGGGGAGTTGGGGGCCGTGCGATGATTGCAACGACTGCATAGCCGATCTGGACGGCGATTGCACGGTCGGGGTGGGCGATCTGCTGATTCTGCTTGGCAACTGGGGATGAAAGAGCAGGCATCATGGCATCGAGGGCGCGAGCCGGCTCGTCCTCGAGCCCGGTTGACTTCCAACGCGCATGAATCGCTCGTCGCGGAAGAGGGATCCCGATCCCGATCCCGATGGAATCGGGACAGGTGCAGTCGGGACGCGTCACCCGCTAAACGGGTGGGAATGGCGATGAACCGTCCGCGTTAGCGCCCTTTACGCCCACGGCGGCCTTGCTTGTAGCCTTTGCGCTTGCCCTTGGTTCGTTTGCCTGATCCTTCAGGACGAGATCGCGAACCTGTGGTTTTTGAAGTGTCTTGTGTCGGAAACTTCGTGATGCGCAGATCCAGATGGCGTGAGGCGAGATCGACACGAAGAATCTGAACCGTCACGATGTCACCGACCCCAAGTGACGCGCCGCTCCGTTGCGCGACGATCCTGCCGGTGCGATTGTTGGCGACCCATCGATCCTCGATGGAATCGGGACCCGACTGGGGCATGTCTGTGGACCGGACCATGCCCTCGACGAGGAATCGCTCGATCGACACGAAGACCGCGCTGCCCATCAAGCCGGTGATAACGCCGGTGAACTCATCGCCGAGATGGTGGTCTCGAAGAAACTGCATGATGAGGAAATCGCGCAGCTCGCGCTCAGCGGCGGTGGCCTCGACCTCGGTCTCGCTACAGTGACGCCCGAGTTCGATAAGTGCGCCTTCATCGAGCACACGATCATCTTGGTACATCCGCTTGGCGAGTTCGCGCCGCTTGCGCCCGCCGGGGACTTTGCGGCCGTTTTCCGTCGCATCCAAATACGCTTGCAGCGCACGATGAAGCGACAGGTCGGGGTATCGGCGAATAGGGCTGGTGAAGTGCGCGTAATGATCCGAGGCAAGCGCAAAATGCCCGATTAGGGCCGGGCTGTAGGATGCTTTGGTCAATGTACGAAGCACCGCGAAGTGGATCGCACGTGCGGCGGGCGTGTCCCTCGTTGCTTCCAACAATCGTTGCAGATCCTCGCGGCTCGGCTCGGCAGGCAGATTGACTTTCGCGACGCGGGCATAGAGGCGCAGCTCTTCGATATCGCCGGGCACGGGCTCGGGGTGGATCCGCCGAAGGATCGGCACAGCCATCGCATCAAAGGCGCGGGCGAGCGATTCATTAGCCTCCACCATGCACATCTCGATGATCGTGTGGGTAAACGCATCATCTTCGGGCACGGCATCCGTCACATGCCCCTCGTCATCAAAGACAAGCTCCACATCTGGCAGCGCCAGCACGATCATGCCATCGCGCATCCGGCGGGCGCGAAGAACACGCGCGAGCTTGTCGCACTGTCGAAGCGCCTCGATCAATTCATCGGTGTAGTCGGTGCCGGTGCGGGCGTGCTTACGGGCTTCAGTATCATCACCATCGATCAGCGCTTGCGCTTCGAGATAGGTAAGTCGTTTGTTTGAGCGAATGACGGTGGCTGCGAGTCGTTGGTCAAGCACGGTGCCGCGGTGATCGAACGTGATGAACACTGATTTGGTGAGGCGAGTAACACCTTCTTGCAACGAGCACACGCCGTTGGAAAGCACCTCCGGCAGCATAGGGATGACTCGTCGCGGCAGATACACACTGTTTCCGCGAAGCCTCGCCTCGGCATCGAGCGCAGTCCCTCGCCCGACAAAGTGCGCAACGTCTGCGATGTGTACGCCCAGCGTCCATTCCTTAGCCTCGGCGTCATACTGAAGCGAAATGGCGTCATCGAAGTCCTTCGCGTCAGGCGGGTCGATGGTAAACGTGAAGACCTCGGTGATATCTTCACGATCGGCGAAACCGCCTTTTTCTTCCTTGTCAAACGACCGAGCGGCGGCACGCGCTTCGTCTACCGCAGCATCTTCAAACTCGGTGCGCAAACCATGGGCGACGATCACCGCTTGCGTCTCGACGTCCGGGCGACCCGCTTCCCCGAGCACTTCAGTGATCACCCCCTCCGGAACGTACTTTTCGTCGGGATAGTGCAGCAACTCGATGACAACCTTATCGCCGGCCTTGGCGTTCTTGGCGTGCGGGTCTCGAATGAGGACGGGCTCATAGAGCGACTTTCCATCCGGCTCAACGAACCATTGCCCGCCTCGTTGAAACAACGCACCGACGAAGTGATCGCGCCCTCGCTCGAGCACCTCGATGATGCGCCCCGTATAGGGGCTTCTGCTCGGTTTCGCTTTGGCGCGCCACGCCTGACGAACAACCTTGGCTCGGACGCGGTCGCTGGAGATAGCGTCACGGGTCGCACCGCGAGGGACGAAAAGATCACCATCGCGATACGGCGTCTCGGGAATGACGAACCCGAACCCCCGGGCGTTGAGGCGGAAGTGACCGACGATCTCATCCGGATAACCGGGCAGACGCACAAGTTCATCCCGCCCGATCTCGATGCGGCCATCGTCGGTGAGCATCTCGATCGCCTCGTCGAAGAACGGTCGATCATCGGCCTCGACGTCGAGATCGCGCGCGATCGCCTTGGGCACTGACGGTCGGTAGTGCGAATGTCCAAGGTGATCAAGAATACGATTTGTAAAACGTAGCGGCATGTGGGAGCAATCTTTCGGATCGAAGCGGGTGTGGCGAACTTGCAGGAATCAGCCCGACGCGCGCCGGGCTGGCGCCGAACGCCGCGGTGCCAAGGCGATCCGGACCTTCCTCATCCCGATTCCATCGGGACTCGTCAGGTCCGGCTTCGGCGCGGCGGAGATCAATCCGAAGATTTCGATGATCCACGGTCAGATTTCTTGTCGGGCTTTGATTTGCCTTCGGTCTTCTTGTCGCCTTTCTTGGAAATCTTGGGCTCGGATGCTTTCTTCTCCGCCTCAGCCGCTTTCTTGTAGGAGTCGGATCGGTAGTCCGTCTGGTAGAAGCCGGACCCCTTGAAGATCACACCGGAGCCGATTCCGATGAGACGCTTGAGCTTGAGCTTCCCACAATCCGGGCACTTGCGCTTCACGGATGCGCTCATTGATTGAAAGAGCTCGAACTCGTGGCCGCAGGCTTGGCAGAGGTATTCGTAGGTTGGCACGCTCAGTCATCCTCATCCTGCGGCGCAGCGACGGCGACCTTGGCGGGCCGCAGCACCAGATCGCCCATCTGATAACCAAGCTGAAGCACGCAGACGATGTGATTCGGCTCAACGTCGTTGGCCGGCTGCTTCATCATTGCTTCGTGCCGGTTGGGGTCGAACTCGTCTCCGCGAGCCGGCTCGATACGTTGCACGCCGTGGCTCTCCAGCGCCTTGACCAGCTCGTCCCGAACGATGCGCACACCGCCGAGAAGCTGATCGACGGTGATCTGCTCGGTGTCCTGCCCCAGCGCGAGGTCAAAATGATCGACCACCGCCAACAACGAGCGTACGACGCCCGCAGCGCCGCCTTGGACGGCGCGCTGCTCGCTCTGGGCCGCACGGCGCTGGTAGTTGCGAAAGTCGGCCAGGGCCCGTTGCCGCGCCGCAAGCGCCTCGTCACGCTCTTCTTCAAGGCGCTGAACAAGTTCGGCCGCGGCTTCGGATAGCTCGATCTCCTGGATCTCGACCGGCTCGGTCTGGGCTTCGGGGGCCACCTCGGGTGACGGCTGGAGCTCCTCTTCGTGTTGTCGCTTGCGCTTGGGCATGATCGAAATCAACACCTGCCTGGGGTCTGATGCGAGGCTATGTTCCGGTGACGGCATCCTTGATTTTGTCCCAAAGCGACTGGCCGTCACCGCTGACCTCGATACTTTCCACGTGCGCGTACTCCTGGAGCAACTTCTTCTGCGACTCGCTGAGCTTGCGCGGAACGATCAACTGCACGATCACGACCAAGTCGCCGCAGTTGGGACCGCGCAGGTTGGGAAGTCCCTCCCCATCGACGCGGAACAGCGCACCATGTTGGGTCCCGGGCGGAATCTTCAAGGTGGTCGTCCCCTGAAGCGTGGGTAGCTCGATCTCAGCGCCCAGCGCCGCCTGAGTGAACGTCACTGGGATCGCGATCAGCAGATCATCGCCTTCGCGCTCGAAGGTCTTGTGGGCGGCGACGCGCACCACGACGTGCAGATCGCCGCGAATCCCCTCGCCTCGCTGATTCAGCTCCGGTGAAGGCGGCTCGCCCTCCCCGGCCACGCGAACCGCCTGGCGGTCGTGAATACCCGGCGGGATCTTTATCCTCAGATTCCGCTTGATCGAGACGCGCCCCGAGCCGCGGCAATCCGGACACTTCGCGGCAATGACTTCGCCCCGACCGCGGCAACTGGGGCAGGACGTCCGCATTCGGAACATGCCGCCGAAGCCGATCTGCTCAACCTGCCCGAGCCCGCCGCAGGTCGCACACTTCAGGGGCTTGGTTCCGGGCTTCGCGCCATCGCCGCCGCAGGTCTGACAGACATCGAGCCGCTTGAACTGGACATCGCGGGTGGCGCCGGTCAACACTTCGCCCAACGTCACCTCCACCTCGGTTTCGAGGTCGTACCCGCGAGGCACGCCGCCGCGCTGCCGACGGCGCGATCGCCCGCCGAGCGTCCCGCCGAAGATGTCCTCGAACATCGAGAAGATGTCCTCGACGTTCATTGAGTTGAAGTCGTGGCCCGGGGTGCCGCGCAGTCCCGCGTGACCGTACTTGTCATAGGTCGACCGCCGCTCCCGGTTGGACAGCACTTCGTAGGCCTCAGCCGACTCCTTGAACTTCGCCTCGGCCTGTGAATCGCCGGGGTTGCGATCCGGGTGATACTTCATCGCCTGCCGGCGGTAGGCGCGCTTGATGTCGTCGTCCGACGCATTATTCGGAACGCCGAGCACTTCGTAGTAGTCGCGCGTCGTGGGCATGAGAGAGAAGGCACTAGGCATTAGGCATCAAGAGATGAGGCGCCGGTAGGAGCAAAAGCAGCAAGGACCGAGTGTTGAGGATCGACGCATTGCCTCCACCCTCAACGACTCGGTCCTCGAATACTCAGCCGGACACCGACTGAGTCAGCAAACAGCGTCTTCGACGGGATCGTCTTCGTCCTTGAGTTCGGTGACGATGACGTCAGTGGTCAGCATGAGCCCGGCCACTGACGCGGCGTTCTGTAAGGCGGTCTTGGCCACCAGGGCCGGGTCGATGATCCCAGCCGCGGTGAGGTCTTCATATTCGCCGGTGGCCGCGTTGAAACCGTGGCCGCCGGTCTTCGTCTTGATCTTCTCGACCACGAGGTCGCCGTCCACACCGGTGTTGGTGGCGATCTGCCAGGCCGGCGCCTCCAGCGCCTCAGCGACGATATCGAACCCGAGCTTCTCATCACCCTTGGCCTTGCGCCGACCTTGCTCAACTGCGTCGAGAGCGCGGAGGAAGGCGACGCCTCCGCCGGGCACATAGCCTTCCTTCGCCGCCGCACGAGTGGCGTGGAGCGCATCTTCCACGCGGTCTTTGCGTTCCTTCATCTCCGTTTCGGTCGCGGCCCCGACGTAGATGATGGCCACCCCGCCGACCAGCTTCGCGAGTCGCTCCTCCAGCTTCTCGCGGTCATAGTCGCTCGTCGCTTTCTCTTTCTGAGTCCTGATCTGATTGGCGCGGGCCTCGATATCCTTGTTCTTGCCGGCCCCTTGAATGATCGTGGTGTCATCCTTGGTGACGGTGATTTTCTTGGCCCGGCCGAGTTCGTTGAGCTCGATGTCCTCGAGGCTTCGGCCGAGATCCTCGGCGAAGAACGTCCCGCCGGTCAGGGCGGCGATGTCGCCGAGCAACGCTTTGCGTCGATCACCGAAGCCCGGAGCCTTGACGGCACACACTTTCAGCACGCCGCGCAGTCGGTTCACCACCAAGGCCGCCAACGCTTCGTTCTCAATGTCCTCGGTGATGATGAGCAACGGCTGGCCGGAGGTCGCCACCTTGTTCAGCAGCGGGAGGAAGTCGGCGAGGTTGGATATCTTCTTTTCGTGAATGAGGATGTTGACATCCTCGAGCACGCATTGGGCCTTCTTGGGATCGGTCATGAAGTAGGGACTGAGGAAACCCTTGTCGAAGGCCATGCCCTCAACGTACTCAAGCGTCGTCTCGGCGGTCCTCCCTTCTTCGACCTCGACCACGCCCTCGGCACCGACTCTGTCGATGGCTTGGGCGATCAACCGCCCGATCTCGGCGTCGTGGTTGGCGGAGACGGTGGCCACCTTCTGGTAGTCGTCCTTGCCCTTGCACTTCGTCGCCATCTCGTCGATCGCTTCGCCAACCACACGGGCGGCGTCGTTGATGCCGCGCTGTACGGCCACGGCGTTGGCCCCGGCGACAACCAGCCCCAGTCCCTTGCTGTAGATCGCCTGGGCGAGGATGGTGGCGGTTGTGGTGCCGTCGCCGGCTTCCTCGGCGACCTTCTTGGCCACCTGGTTGATCATCTTCGCGCCCATGTTCTCGAAGGGCTGAGGCAGCTCGACCTCCTTGGCGACGTTCACACCATCTTTGGTCACCGTCGGTCCGCCGAACGATTTCTGGACAACGACGTGTCGGCCGGTCGGACCCATGGTGACGCCGACCACCCGTGCGATCTGGGCCACGCCCTGGTTGAAGTCGCGTTGCGCTTCCGTGTCGAATTTCATCTGTTTCGTGGACATATTTGTTGGCTCTCAGCTATCAGCGTTCAGCAGTCAGTTTCTCGAAGCCGGATATGACGAGTCCCGATTCCATCGGGATGAGGAAGATCCGGGTTTCTTCGTCCCATGACCCGGACCTTCCTTGCGTCAGGTCCGGCTTCACGGTTACCTCTCAATGACGCCCAGCAACTCGCTTTCGCGCATGATCATGTGCTTGACGTTCTTGATCTCGATCTCGGTCCCAGCGTATTTGCCAAACACGACGGTGTCGCCCTTCTTGACCGAAGGCTTCACGCGCTCGCCGCTATCCAGCAGTTTGCCGGGCCCGAGGGCGATGACCTTGCCCTGAATGGGCTTCTCCTTGGCCGACTCGGGCAGGTAGATGCCGGAGTCGGTCTTGGTCTCCGGGTCGGACGGCTTGATCAGAACACGATCTTCAAGTGGTTTGACGGACATTTGCGGTTGTCTCCGATTTTTGACAATTGTTGGAACCACAGATTTCACGAAGGAGAGGTTCGCCGCGTGGTCTGTGGTGACTCTTCCTTCTGAATGCGACCGGTTGCCGCATACCGTGGACCGGCCGCGACCAGCTTCTTGTTCGGGGCATCGACCGTAAGATTCAGACCTTCCAATGAGCGCGCCCCCAAGAGCGCGAGATCCCCGTTCTCAGCGAATACAACCTCATCAACGGTGTAGGTGTCTTCCACCTCGATGAATACGAAGCCGACGCTACGTGTGATCTCCTGACCGTTCGCCATGACGAATTTCAAGTCCTTCTTTTCACGTTTGACGCCGAGGCCCTCAAGGACCTTGCTCGGAATCCAGGTGGAGTCACTGCCAGTATCCACCAGTAGTTGCTTCACGGCCACAGATTTCTCGCGCTGAAGATCCGAGACGGTG
>JADFGE010000091.1 GCA_022567855.1 Planctomycetota bacterium
CAGTTCGAGCCCGGCCAGGTGATTCTGCAGGTCGCCCTGGACCACGAGATCGAGATTCCCCACTATTGCTATCACCCGGGGCTGTCGATCGTGGCCAACTGCCGTATCTGCCTGGCGGAGGTCTGGGCGCCCAACCCGCGCAACGACAACAAGCTGGAGCCGATCCCCAAGCTTCTGCCGACGTGTCAGGCCACCGCCGGCGAGGGGCAGGTCGTGTATACCGACAGCCCCAAGGCGATCGCCAATCAAAAGGCGGTGATGGAGTATCTACTCATCAACCATCCCGTCGATTGCCCGGTGTGTGATCAGGCGGGTGAGTGCTACCTGCAGGATTACGCCTACCAGTACGGCCGGGGGGTGTCGCGCTTCCATGAGCCCAAGATCAAGCAACTCAAGAAAGACCTCGGCCCGCACGTGCTGTTGTATGCCGACCGCTGCATTATGTGTACGCGCTGCGTGCGGTTCGTGCAGGAGGTCACCGGCACGAACGAGCTTCTCGTGCAAGGTCGCGCTGCACACGAGCAGATCGACGTCTTCCCCGGCCTGGCCCTGGACAACGAGCTCAGCGCCAATGTCATCGACATCTGCCCGGTCGGCGCGCTGCTCGACAAGGATTTTCTCTTCCAGCAGCGCGTGTGGTACCTCAAGAGCACGCCGTCGATCGACGGCCTGACCTGCTCCGGCGACAACATCTGGATTGAACACAACCAGGGGAAGATCTATCGCCTCAGGCCGCGCACGAACATGGACGTCAACACGTGGTGGATCACGGACGAAGTGCGCTACGGCTGGAAGTTCGTGCACGATGAGAATCGCCTGACGCTCCCGGCGATTCGTGAAGAGGACCCGTATGAGCAGACCGAGGCGCCGTTGGCTTACGAGTCGGCGTACGCGAAGACGAACGAGCTGCTCGACGCGGCGAAGCACATCGCGGTGATGATCAGCCCGATGTTGACCTGCGAGGATGCGTATCTGCTCGCGAGGTATGCGTTGGAGCACGATGCCGAAGTGACCCTCAGCATCGGGCCCGTCCCGCGCCACGGCAAGGACAAGACGTTCCCCGGCGGGTTTACCATGTATGCCGAGAAGGCGCCCAACGCCCGAGGCGTGCGCCGGGTGCTGGAGAAGTTCTCCGCCAACGTGCTTGATTACGAGGCGTTCCTCGGCCGACTGCGAAGCAACAAGGACATCGATACGCTATTGATTACAGGCAATTACGCCAGCGATTGGGTGACGGACGATTTCATCAAGGCGCTCGAAAACCGGGCCGATCGGGCGGTGATTCTCATCGATACGCTGCCGACCGCACTTTCTGAACGAGCGGATGTCGTCATTCCGGGGGCGACGTGGGCGGAGAAGGCCGGCACGTTCGAAAATGTCAACAACCGTTTGCAGGCCTTCGATCGCGCCATCATGCCGATTGACTATTGCAAGAGCGAAGCGCAGATTGCACTGGATCTTGAGGCTGAACGAACCGGCGAAGAACCGGTGGTGTATGACGCGGAGCAAACACGGCGCGCGATGGCGGACGTTCACGATCTAGGTGAGTTTGTCAACGACGTGCATCTCCCGCCGGAGGCCCAAACCGTGGAATCCGACATGGAAGTCGTCGAGCTGTAACGTTTCGCCGTCGGGCTTGACCCGACGGGGTTGGCGCGTCGCTGTCACTCTTCAAGCAACGTCGCTTTGGCAATCCACAAGGTTGCGAAGACGCCGGGGACGATCACAACGAATCCGCTACGCCAGTCATGGAGCGGGCGAAACTGGCTGGAAATCTCCACCCCGCCATACACGACGGCCCAGGCGAAGACACCCGCGATCACTGTGATCACCGGGCTCACGAGCCCAGCACGATCTGTCAGCCCGCGCGCCAGTGCGTACCCCACGGCAACGCCGGGCACCGACAGAAGCGCCCCCAGCGCCAGCAGCGCAAACCACGTCCAGTAGAACGGCGCGTAGTTCAGTCCTGGAGTGGCGAACCACACAAGGCTGGCCCACAGCGGTAAACAGATCAATGATCGCCAGATAACGGCGACAAGAACGCGCCGCAGGCCGATCGCGGGAGTCCAATCGTCGGTGGTTGTCATGAATCACCCCTGGCGTAGGTGTGATGATGATAGCTCATCGTAAGAGACGTCGGGTCGAGCCCGACGGCGAAACCGGGGAACGGTTTCTAACCATCGCTACTTCCGGAGACTCACGACGCGCGGTTGGGTGAATTGGCGATGCCCCGCTTTACCGGAATGGTAGCCGAAGCCGCTTTGCTTGGCCCCGACCCAGGGTGAGCCGGACGCGCCGCCACAGCCTTTGTTGATGCCGATCATCCCGGCGTCGAGGCGGCGGGCGACCTCGGCTGTCCGCTGCTGATCGCCGCCGAAGACGACCGCACCGAGTCCATAGGGCGTGTCGTTGGCAAGGGCGATCGCTTCATCAGCGTCCGTAAACCGCTCGATGCAGGCGACCGGGCCGAAGGTCTCGTCGCGCATGATGTCCATATCGTGGGTGACGTTGGTAAGAACGGTGGGCAGAATGAAATGCTCGGGATGATCGGCGCCGCCGAAGGCAACGTGCGCCCCTTGATTCACCGCGGCGCGAATCTGCGTCAGGACATGCTCGCGTTGGGTGTCGTTGATCATCGGGCCGACGTTGACATCGTCCTCCATGCCATCGCCCGTCTTGAGATCACCTGCCAACTGCACGACTTCGCGCTCAAACGCATCGGCGATCTTCTCATCCACGTAGATGCGCTCGGTGCTGACACAGACCTGCCCGGCGTTTCGGAAACTATTGTCGACGGCAAACTTCGCCGCAGCCTTGATGTCGGCATCATCCAGCACGACCAAGGGGTCCTTCCCGCCCAGTTCGAGAATGACGCGCTTGAGCGAGGCGCTGGCCGAGCCGAGAATGTGCTTGCCCGCTGCACGGGAGCCGGTGAACGCGATCATGTCCACGTCCGATTGCACGAGCGCTTTGCCTTGGTCGTCGGCCCCGTGGATGATCTGCAATACGTCGGCCGGTAGAAACTCGTTGAGCAGATCAACATAAGCTTGCGCGATCAGCGGTGTTTCTTCGGACGGCTTGAGTACGACGGTGTTGCCGGCCATCAGCGCGGGAATCACCGTCTCATGCGGCATCATGAGCGGGAAGTTCCACGGCGTGATTCCCGCACACACGCCAAAGGGATCGTGATAGATCGTTGAGGTAACTTTGTCATCCTCAAGCTGATCGGGCTCGAGCGCCTCAGCGATCTCGCGCAGCGCTTTGTCAAGACTCTCGCCGCAGTCCTTGATCTCACCCACGGCCTCGGGAAGCGGTTTACCCATCTCGCGCGTGAGCAACAGCCCCAGCTCATCGGCACGGGCGACGAGCTGCGCCCCGGCCGGAGCGATGATCGCAGCGCGCTTCTGGGCGCCGAGCGCTCGCCACGCCGGTTGCGCCGCACGAGCCCGGTCAACGATCCGGTCGATCTCGCCGATCGGCGTTGCGGGTATTTCGCCCACCAGTTCGCCCGTGGCGGGGTTGTAGGACTTCAGCGTGTCGGTGGCAGCGGCGGTCAGCGTGGTCATGGTGGCGGTCCTTTTCTTCTAAGCTGGCTCATTGTAGTCCGCAATCAAAGGGATCGACTGCGGCTCATTTCGGCACGATGGGGATATTGTCGATCAGGCGGACCTCGCCGAGGCGGACCGCCGCCAGTGCTCGCGCCGGCCGATCGAACGTCTCAAGCGGCATAAGCGTCTTCGCATCGCGGATCACGGCATAATCAACCTCGAAGCCGACGTATCGCATCAGCTCGGCCATGACGTGTTCCGCTTCGGTCATACTCACACCGCCGGGCAGCTCGGCATGTTGGGCCCAGCACAGTCGATGATAGATCTCACACGCCACGCGCCGATCGTCGGGGCTCAGATTCGCGTTGCGGGTGCTCATAGCCAGGCCGTCGGGTTCGCGAACGGTCGGGTGGGATTCGATTCGAAGCCCCGGCCAGCGGTCGGCCTGCTGTTGAACCATCGCCTGTATGACGAGCAGTTGCTGATAGTCCTTTTCACCGAACACGGCGACCGAGGGCTTGACGAGGTCCAAGAGCCTCGCCATAACCTGGCATACGCCTGCAAAGTGGTGGGGTCGATGCGCATCTTCCAGCCGCGGCTCAGTAGCGACATCCGGCAGCGGCGGGATTGGAATCTCCTGTTCAGCTGGATACATCGTCTGGACATCAGGCACGAACGCGACGTCCACGCCGAGGTCTTTTGCCGCTTGAAGATCAGCGTCGAGCGTCCGGGAGTAGCGGCCGTAGTCCTCATCCGGCTCGAACTGAGTTGGATTGACGAAGATGCTGATAATGAGGCAATCGGCAAGCTGTTTCGCCCGTTGCATGAGGGCGAGGTGGCCTTGGTGCAGCGCCCCCATCGTGGGCACGAAGGCGGCACCGGCAAACGCGGCCAGTTGGGCTGGATCTCGGATCAGCTGCACGGTTCTAGCCTCGCTTGGCGTCGCAGATCGGTCAATCGGCCGTGCCGGGCGGATTTGCCTGGACGACGGTCCGTTACGGCTCAGCGCCAAATCCGTTCTGACCGACTAGAATAACCGGATCAGTCATTTCTCGGGAGTCAATTGCATGGCCGTAACGGTAACAGAGTCCGCCGCCCGCGAAGTCGCGTCGATTATCAAGCAACAGGATCTCGATCCAAAGACGACGCACCTGCGGGTGGGCGTCAAGGGCGGGGGGTGTTCCGGCTTCAGCTATCTGCTGGACCTGACCGAGAACCAGCGCGACAGCGACGAGATATGGGAGTACGAGTTCGCGCTCGACGGCGCCGAGCATGATGACGCTAAGGATGCGAAGGACACGCCGGCCGCGGAGGGTAATGGCACAGTCGTCGTTCGGATCGTCTGCGATCCCAAGAGTTACCTGTATCTCAACGGCACGGTGATCGACTTCAAGGACGAGATCATGGGCCGGGGGTTCGTGTTCAGCAACCCCAACGCGTCGAGCACCTGCGGCTGCGGGTCCAGCTTCTCCGTGTGAGTTGCAGCCTCGCAGTAGCATACGACCGAGATCAAAGCCCACGGCATGCACGCCGTGGGCTTTCTTTGATCGCAGCACGCGCCGCCCGTGATCCGTCGCCGCGCGGTAGGATATAGGGCGTACGGCGGCACACGAGTGGGCTGATGTTTAAGAATCGCCAGGAAGCGGGGCGGCAGCTTGGGCAGAGGCTGTTGCACCTGATCGATGAACGCCCGGTGGTGCTAGGTCTGCCGCGAGGCGGGGTGGTGGTGGCGGCGGAGGTGGCCTTAGCGCTGGGTGCGCCGCTGGACGTTCTGGTCGTGCGCAAGCTCGGCGCGCCCCATCAGCCGGAGCTGGCCATCGGCGCCGTGACCAACGGCGACCAACCGCAGCGCATCCTCAACGACCGGGTGATCGCGCTGGTCGGTGTCAGCGATGACTACCTCCAAAGGGAAACAGCAGCACAGTTGGATGAAGTCAAGCGCCGACAAACGCTATACCGTGGTGGACGATCGGCAATCGAAACGACCCAGCGGACGGTGATCGTCGTCGATGACGGCATCGCCACGGGGGCCACGGTCCGGGCCGGCATTCGATCGCTGCGCCAAACAAACGTGAAGCAGATCGTGCTGGCGGTTCCGGTGGCGCCGCCTCAAACGACCAAGCTGCTACGCGCAGAAGTAGACGAGCTGATATGTCTGGCGACGCCCCATACGTTCGCAGCCGTGGGCGCGTTCTATCAGGACTTCAGCCAAACGACGGACGCGGCGGTGATCGCGGCGCTTGAGCGATCAAACGCCGCCCGCTGAAGCGGGCTGCGCCTCAAGCCTCGTATCGCTTCACAATTAGCGTGTCGTTCTGCCCACCGAAGCCGAATGAATTGGACAGGCAGACGTCTAACTTCAAAGAACGGGCGTCATTGGGCACATAATCCAAGTCAAGCTCGGGATCGGGTGCGTGAAGATTGATGGTGGGAGGCACGATTTGATGTTCCAGCGCCAACACGCATGTGATCAACTCAACGACGCCGGCGGCGGCGATGAGATGACCCATCATCGACTTGATCGAGCTGATGGGAATTCGGGGGGCGTTGTCGCCGAAGACGCTCTTGATCGCCAGGGTTTCAATCGAATCGTTCTCCATGGTGCCGGTGCCGTGGGCGGAGATGTAATGAATAGAGGGCCGGCCGTCCGAATCAGTGGCATGGGGATCGATGCCGGCTTGGCGCAGCGCCTGGCGTATGGCGGCGGCGGGCCCGCGTCCCTGTGGGTGCATGTCGGTGATGCGAAAGGCGTCAGCGCTCGAGCCGTACCCAATGATCTCGGCCACCGGCGTCGCTCCACGCGCCAGGGCATGATCGAGCGTCTCCAGCACCACGACGCCCGCCCCCTCGCCCATGACAAATCCATCGCGCGTTCGGCTGAACGGGCGCGATGCGCCGGGCGGATCGTCGGTGCGGGTTGACAGCGTGGTGAGTCGATTGAATCCGGTCACGCCCAGCACGTGGATCATCGTGTGCGTGCCGCCGGAGATCATCACGTCGGCGTCGCCTCGGTGCAGCATGTCCACCGCCTCGCCGATCGCTTGCGTGCTGGCGGCGCACGCGGTGAGGCAGTTGCAGGCCGGACCCCGAATACCGAACTCC
Organism: Planctomycetota bacterium; assembly: GCA_022567855.1. GTDB lineage: Bacteria > Planctomycetota > Phycisphaerae > Phycisphaerales > SM1A02 > JADFNO01. The sequence goes on from JADFGE010000091.1 coordinate 6,651, forward strand.
CGGGCGATGTGGCTGATGGGCATGTTCGGCTCCTGCCCGATTTCATCGTGCGAATCCATCGCCTCGTAGGCCGCCTGCGCCCACTTGCGGGCGTCCACGGCGCCGACCTGCGGATCCCAACCGGCCAGGTCCACTTTCGCATAGGCATCGAAGTCGAGTACGCCTTCTCCAGCGCCGAGGTAGATTCCCACCCGACGAAGGTCGAGGCCGTTGCCATCGCTCAAATGCGCCTGATCCCACGCCTGCCGGGCCGCACCGAGCGCAAACTGCGTATTGACGGTCGCGTGTTCATGCAGCGAAGGATCGTTGAGGTACGTGGTAAAATCGTAATCACAGACCTGCGCCGCAAACGACGTCGGGAACGTGGAGGCATCGAAACTCGTAATGGATCTGATGCCCGACGCGCCGGCCGTCAGCTTCGACCAGACGCTTTGGAGGTCGTGCCCCAGGGGCGTGATCCAGCCCATGCCGGTGATGACGACGCGCGGGTTGTTGTTTTGATCGATCATGGGGTCACCTGGCGCGGCCCGCTTCAGCGGGCGGCGCCGCGCGCGAATTAGTCCATGCTCCTGAGCACTAGCGCGACGTTCTGTCCACCCTGGCTCGTCGTAAATACCAGCACACGCCGCAAATCGGCGCTTCGAGACGGCGCGGCGTCGGCGTTCAAGCCGTCGGCGCCCGTCGTGTTCAACCGCGCCGGCAGCGTTTGGGTCTTCATCGCCTTGGCCGCAACGGCGACGGCGACTCCGCCCGCTCCTGCGTTGCAGTTACCGGCATTCGGCACAGTTGTAATCATCGGGATATCCGCCGCCCGCGAGCCGAACACCCGCTTGATCGCCGCCGATTCCGCCTGATCGATCGCGGCGATACTGGAACCAAACGGCGCCAGCGCATCGATTTCGTCAGGTGACGCGCCCGCCCGGGCCAGGGCGATCTCAATGGCGTCGGCGATGCCCCCACCGTCCGGCTCCGCCTCCAGCCCCGTCGCATCGGGACATTGTGACTGCGTTGACGCAAAGCCCACGAGTTCGGCGTACGGATCGGCGTTGCGAGCCTCGGCGGAATCCAACGCCTCGAGCACGATGATGCCCCCGCCCTCGCCGATCACGCTCCCGCGCGCGTTCGGATCGAACGGCCGAACCACCGCTGCCGGGTCTTCATCATCCCGGGTTGTCGCCAAGCGCCCGGCGAAGTGTTGCCTCAGGAACGCCATGGGATTCACCTTGGATTCGGCCCCGCCGGACAAACACGCCTCGGCTGCCCCGCGCTGAATGACCCGCATCGACTCGCCGATCGAAAGGCCGCTGCTGGCTTCGCAACAGGTGATGGTGTTGCTCGGGCCCTGGCAATCGTGAATGATCGTCACGTGACACGCCAGCATGTTGGGCAGGTACTTCAGCAACCACAAGGGCGTGAGGTTCTCCATGCCCGCGGCGCCCCAATGGTGCAAGTCGAAGTGGCCGTCCGCAGCCCGGCTGGTCCACAGCGCTGCGGTCAACTCGTCGACATCGGCCGCGATGAGCCCGGCTCCGATGTGGCATCCCATGCGATCAGGCGCGATCGTCGGCGCCGCCTGCGGGTCGATCGCCTTGGTAATGAGGCCGGCGTCCCGCACCGCCGCCCCCGCCGCCGCCACCGCCAGTTCGGTGTCGCGACACATCACTTTCGTCGCCTTGCGGTCGCTCTTGGGCACGAGCTTGCGGATGATCAGCTCATCCTCGCTCAGCACCGCCGCAACCTTGCACGGAAATCCACAGGGATTGAACCGCTCGATGCGCTTGATCGCGGAGCGCCCCTCGATCATCGCGTCCCACAACGGCTCGATGCCGATGCCGAATCCGGTGACGGGCCCCAGACCAGTGATAAGCACGCGTCTTCGTCGCATTGCGCGATAGTGTAGCCTGCAGGTGGACGGGCGGAAACGAGCGTTGGTGACGTCATATTCCTATCGCTGCCAGCCGCACTCGGAACAGCGAGCCGAGAAATCCCCGCGCAGGTCATATCCGCATTTCAGACACTTGCCTCGATATCGACGCAGGCCAAGGCGGGCCAGTGCAATCCCACCAATTGGCACGAACCACCCGATCGCATACAGCAGCGAATCGGCGACAAATCCTCTCCAGAGTACTTGTAGCGGCAGATATCCCGTCCAACTTGTCAGCGGCAGGCTCAATCCAATGTGTAACGCTCCGACATAGCGCTCAAGACTCGGATCATACAAAGTGCGTGTGCCGGATCGATCCGTGCGCTGCGACGGCATGTCACTCTCAAACCTGTAGACAAGCGCGAGCGCCGGCCAACCATACGCGTATTCCTCCATAAGTCGTCGGAAGTCCTTGTCCCAGTTTGCCTCGGGAGTTTTGCCGAGCTTGCTCCACGACGGCACATCGGCGCGATCCCATAGTTGGTGACGAGCATCAGGCGACGCGAGACGCAGACGGCTCAAGTGACGATCTTGGTAATCCTTGTCCCACAGGCCGGTGTCACGGAAGTCACCAGACACTATGTCGCCAAAGAACATCGCCCAGCGCAGTTTACCCGCGCCCGGCCGTTCGGTCAGATCTATACACCACAACCACTCCCCACTGGGCCTGAAGTACCATCCCGTCGCGTAATAGGGAGGAAAGGTTTGCTGCACAGCACATCCCCACGCAACGGTGATTGTGGTGATCGCACCGAGCAGTAGGCAAATCGTGATTCGTGCTATCCAACCCTTCAC
>JADFGE010000092.1 GCA_022567855.1 Planctomycetota bacterium
ATCCAGGATCTGCCGGGCGGGGAAGAGAGTGTGGTCCAGGACATCCTGTTTCTTCACACCGCGGGCATTTGGCCGATCGTGGTCCATGGCGGGGGGCGGGAGATCAGCGAGGCGCAGAAACGGGCGGGCCGGCAGCCACGGTTCGTGCATGGCTTGCGCGTGACGGATGCGCGGACGATGCAACTGACCGCTTGGGTGCTGAACCGGATCAACCGCCGAATTGCGCGGCGGCTGGACCTGCTGGGTGAGCCCAGCGCGGCCTTCAGCGGGCGCCGGGGCGCGGTGGTTCGGGTACGCAAGCTCCGTCTGCCGGGCGCTTCCCGCCATCTTGACCTCGGCTTCGTGGGAAAGGTCTCGGGGTTCGTCCTTGGTCCGCTCCTGCGAGCCAGGCGCCAACATCGGATCCCGATCTTGTCGTCGGTTGGGTCGGGAGCCGGGGGCAGACTTTACAACGTTAACGCGGACGATATGGCGGGGGCGCTGGCATCCCGGCTCAAGGCGGCCAAGCTCATTCTGATGACCGATGTGGCAGGGATCCAGGGCGGGCAGGGCCGGCTGTTGTCCTCCCTGAGCGCGAAGCGGGCTTCCGCCTTGATCCGCAGCCGGGAGCTCCTCCAAGACGCCTTGGACCAAGGCGGGCTGGTCGCGGCCGGTTGGGAGCCGGGGCCTGAAGGCGTCGCCCGTCTGCAAAGTGCTCTGGAAGCCAGGCGGAACCGCGGCGAACAGGTGATCTCGGTTCGCGTCACGCACACCGACCCGCGGCTCGCTCAGAGCGCGGTGAATGCTCTTCTATCCACCTATGTGGAGCGCGAAGACAACCGGTCCGGAATGACGAACTCGGCCCGCGAGAGCAAGCTCGTGGAACGCGTGGCGCAGCTGGAAGAGGAGTTAGGCGACCTGGATGTGCAGATGCTCCGGGCTTCTGATCACCTTGGGACCGACGCCGTTCAGCGCCAGCACACGGCCAAGCTTCACGAACTTGAGGATCTTGAGAAGCAGCTTGCGGGCCTTGCCCTGGCCAGCTCGGTGCTCGAGTTGCCCAACGGCGCCGAGAGCAGCGCCAATATCCTCACAAACCTCGATAGCGTTCTCGGTATCCACATAGACGGGCAGCTCGAAGATCTGCAACAACAAGAGGCCGAGCTGAAGGCCCGGATCGCCACCCTGAGCCGGAAGCTCAAGCCGAAGCATCCGGCGATGATCGAACAGCTGCGCCAGCTCGACGCGCTTCGGGTGCAGATGCGCCTGCGCGAGGCGGAGCTCGTACGCCAGGCTGGTGAAGGTGAATCCACGAACGCTGTTGCCGCCTTGGCGGCCACGCCGAGGAATCGCATTCGCCGCGCAGAATTGGTCTATCGAATGCTTCGTGATCAGGTGAGTGCCGAGGTCGCCACGCTCGGACGAACGCGATCACAATTGGCCGATCTCCGCGCCCAATCCGAGAATGTGAAGTGGCGCCTCTATGAGGCACGGACACGCCTGGACCGGCTTCGAGTGGAGCGGGGCTTTGACAAGATCGCTCGAATCAGCGTTCTCGCTTTCGCCAATCTTCCCTTGACGCCGGTGTCCGACAAACGCGCCGGCACGACGTTCATCGGGGCGATGTTTGGCAGCGGGCTCGCCGTCGGGCTGATCGTCCTGTTCGGCTTGGCCGCGGCGCGATGCCGATTTGCCGAGGAGCTGGACGTTTTTCAGGACGAGGCGCCCGTCATCGGCGTCGTGCCGGACATTGCCGACGGTTCGCGTGACGCCAAGGCGCAGGCGGGCATCGTGGTGCATCAGATATGTAACGCCCTGTACGTGAACTCGAGCCGTGATCTTCATCCGGTGTACGCTGTCACCAGTCCATCGTGCGGCGACGGCAAGACGAGCATCGCGCTGGCCATGGGCGCTTCGTTTGCCGCCGTCGGGTACAAGACGCTCGTGGCCGACCTCGACCTCGTCGCCCAGGGATTGACTCGCCATTTGAAGCTCCAGACGAAGAACGGACTGTGTCAGGCGCTGGGTATGGCCGAGGGAGCCGGACAGGTGCATCGCACGATGACCTCCAATCTGTGGGTGCTGCCGACGGGTCGGCCTAAAGACATGGCGCCGCGGCAACTCTCGCCATCCAAACTCAAGTGGTTGATCGATGCCCTGCGGGCCAGGTTCGAGGTGATCGTGCTCGACACGGGACCGATCCTGGAGAGTCTGGAAGCGCCGGTAGCGGTCGGGGCCGCGGACCAAATCGTGCTCGTCACTGCCCGCGGCTGCAAGCTGGGCGACGTCCGAGCGGCGTTGGCGCGACTTCGCCAACTCCATGCGAATTGTCAGGGGCTGGTGCTGAACCAGGCCGCGTCCGTGGATTGCAAACATGCGGCCGCCCTCAACTCGCGCACGAACGCCTGGGCCGAGCGGCCTTCGCTCCAAGCGGTCAGCGAGCAGCGGTCCTCGGCGGCGGCATCGGCCAAGGAAGATGGACCGAAGTCATCCAGCCCGCACGATCAAGGGCCCAAGCCTCGCCTCCGTCTGACTCCCTCGCCTATCGAGCAGGTGAAGGACCAAGCGGTTGAGGATGATCGAAAGAGGAAACGAGCCGCCTGATCCGACGCTTCCGGGGAGAATTGGATTGATGAGGGATCACACTGCGCTCAGCGTGCACGGAACCGACAACGGCTCAGCCCTGAGTTCAATCATCGGGGAATCGCCAGGCCGGCCCATCACGATCGTCCATCGTGGGCGCGACGTCGCCGACCTCACCCATGCAACGTCGTACCTTCTCGTCGCGTCGAGCGGTCCAGTCCCCTCTCGCAACGACCTTGTCCATATGACCGCCGAGCAGCTTCGATCGCTCGCTCCGCGCATCTGGCAGATCAATCGACCTTCGCCTTCTTACCGCGAACGAGTCATCGCAGGCGAGGCCAACGAACTCATCTCTGTTCGGCGAGAATATGGACGCCCACTTCTCGATACCGCCCCCATCGTTTTGACCTCCGACCGGCAGATCGCCCAGCAATGGGCACGCGCTCGTTCCGACCGGCAAGCGCGCCGTCAGCTTCAAAAAGCGATCAATCAAGGGTCCGGCTCAGTCTTGCAAATGTGCCGACGCTTGCGACAGTGGATCGGAACGTTCCGGGCCAAGCGGCTCTTCGACATCGCCTTCAGTCTGATAGCGCTGTTCCTGACGGCGCCGCTGTACCCGATTGTGATGCTGGCGATCTGGCTCGAGGACGGGGCGCCGGTCTTCTTCGTGCATCGCCGCCAGTCGATCGGAGGTCAGGAGTTCGGCTGCATCAAGTTTCGTGTTATGCGCAGGGACGCTGAGCGAGTCAAAGCGGTCCTCGGCTCGCGAAACCGCTCGGACGGACCGCAATTTTATTTGCCGGATGATCCGCGCCTGCTCAAAGTCGGTCGGTTCCTTCGACGCTGGAACATCGACGAACTGCCGCAGTTCATCAATATCCTGTTGGGCGACATGAGTGTCGTCGGCCCGCGCCCCAGCCCCGATCACGAGAACCAGTTTTGCCCGTCGTGGCGCGAGGCGCGCCTGAGTGTCCGGCCGGGGTTGACCGGCCTGTGGCAGATCTGCCGTACGCGCAAGCCTCAGGTCGATTTCCAAGAGTGGATCCGTTACGACTTGGAGTACCTCGAGCACCGAACCTGGCTGCTCGATTTGTGGATCATCGTGCGGACGCCGTTGGCGATCTTCGGAAACCCGGCTCGCGCAACCGGCGGATCGATGTAGGCAGGTCAAGCGGGCTTTTGTCGGCCCGCGCGGCTTTGGGCGTCACCGTCTCTCTCAATCCGGCGCCAATCTCGCCATAACGTACCGCAAACCAATAAGCCCCCCGAGCACTCCTTTTCTCCCCTCTGCATGGGAACTGGAGTGTCGGGGGGCGGATGCGTGGCCGGCGCGCGATGCAGGGATAGCGCTCGCCGAGCGATCGGCCGTTCCTCCACCCCGGTGCGTTTGTTGCAACCCCCTGTTGCGCTGCTTCCGCTCGTGTGCCTCGCGCGTTGTCGGAAGCAATTGAAGTTTGTCGTCGCTTACTCATGAAACCTACAACCAAACGAGACCAAGGCAAATCAAATCCCGCAGTCTCCTCAGATTGCCGTGCCCCAGGTCAGTGCGTGAATTATGTCACGATCGATCGACGAGGCGAACGTGTGAGAGTCGTGAGGACCTGGCGCTGACGGAGCGAATGATCAGGCCTGCGGTTCACGACGCTGGATGACTCGGTCGAGTACCATGTCGCGCGAACACTGAAATGACTAGCAACGCAAACCACAACACCGTTGGCGTCGGGCTCGCCGTGAGGGGCGGCATCGGCGGCCTGCTCATGGGTTTGGCCAACCTCGTCCCCGGTCTCTCCGGCGGAACGATGCTGCTCGCTGTTGGTGTCTATCCGCAATTCATTCGGGGTGTCGCGGAAATCTCAACGTTCCGGTTTCGCCTAAAGACATTTGTGCTGCTGGCCTGCATCATTGGGACGATGGTCCTGGCGATTGTCGCCTTCGCCGGCGTCGTCAAAAACTTGGTCATCGACCATCGCTGGATCATGTACAGCCTGTTCATCGGCCTGACGCTCGGCGGTGCGCCGGTCGTTTGGCGCATGCTTCGCCCGATGAAGCTAACGGCGGTGCTGGCATCGATCGTCGGGATCCTCGCAATGGTCGCCCTGGTGTTGACACAATCCAGCGGCGTCGCGACGGAATCGACCGCCGACACCCAGCGCCTCGCCATGCTCGTGCTGGCCGGGGTGGCCGGCGGGGCCGCGATGATCCTGCCCGGCGTCTCCGGGGCCTATCTCCTGCTCATCCTCGGTCAATATGTGCTGATCCTGACTGCGATCCAAAGCACTCAACAGGCCGTGACTGACCGAAACTGGGCCCAGTTGGGCGACGCGATGTGGGTGTTGGTCCCCCTCGGGATCGGCGTCGTCATCGGGGTCGTGGGGGTCAGTAATTTCATCAAGTTCCTGCTCGATCGCTTTCCCAAGGCAACGCTGGGGTTCCTCCTCGGCCTGTTGCTGGGGGCTGTCATCGGACTCTGGCCCTTTCAGCAGCCCGCGCCCCCTCACATCGGAGACACCCTTCAAGGCCAGCTCGTCACCGAACAGAACATGGCGTCCTTCGGCTCGGAGGATTGGTCGGCCGAGCGTTTTTCGCCCAGCTTCGGGCAAATCCTTGGATCCCTGGGCCTGATCGTCGCCGGCCTCGTCATCTCCACTGCGGTCGCCCACATTGGAAGAAACGCCCACCAAAACGGGTCCGACTGACCGCCGTATCGCCGATATCACTTGTCGATCGAAATCGCTCGACGCATCGCATGGAGGCGCTGCGTGCCCCAGACCGCCATCATCATCGGCCAGCGTGAGAACTGCCGCCGTCTTGAACGACAACTGGACTTGCTGCGCGATCGGCCCGTAACGCTGGGTTGGGTCTTGACCGACGACGATATCGAGGCTGATCGGCTCGACGACGACGCACCGACGCTCGGCGCGGTCGATCAGCTTGAGGCAATCGTGGCTCGACGACGGCCGGGTCTTGCCCTCGTTTCGTTGCCCGCCGTCATGAACGAGCTTATTACCACGATCCGTACGCGGCTGCGCCGGCTGGGCGTTCCCGATCGGTTCATGCCCACGCTCCAAGATCAGCTCGCCGGCGTCGGTCCGCGCACAATTCCTCAGCTCGACTTGTCGGCGCTGATTGATCGTTCTCCGCGGAAGTGTGATCAACAAGCCGTCCGCTCGCTCATCAAGGACAAGTGCGTTCTCATTACCGGGGCGGGCGGCTCGATCGGTAGCGAACTGGCGCGCATTGCCGCGACCTTCGATCCGGCCCAGCTCATTCTGATTGATCGATCGGAGAACGCCCTCTTTGAGATCGATCGCCAGATCGCGCGCTTCGCGCCCGAACTCGCTCGCCGTGCGCTCCTTCACGATATCGTCGAGCCTGAGGCGACGAAAGCCCACTTCGAACTGGTTCAGCCGGACCTTGTCTTCCATGCGGCGGCTCACAAGCATGTTCCGCTGATGGAGGACCATCCTGCCGCGGCGGTGGACAACAATCTCTTCGGGACGAAATCCGTCGCCGATGCGGCCGATGCGGTTGGCGTCGAGCGGTTCGTAATGATCAGCACCGACAAGGCCGTCAAGCCGCGCTCGATCATGGGGATGACCAAACGACTGGCCGAGCTTTATGTTCAATATGTCGGTAAGCGATCACAAACGCGATTCGCGATGGTGCGATTCGGCAACGTACTAGGTTCAGCGGGAAGCGTGCTGGATACCTGGGCCAAGCAATTGGCGGAAGGCGGCCCCATCACCGTGACCGACCCGGCCATGACGCGCTACTTCATGATGATCCCCGAGGCCGCGGCGCTGGTCATGCAAAGCGCGGCGTTTCTCGATGCATCGTCTTCGGCCGGAGACGTGTTCATCCTCGATATGGGTCAGCCGGTGCGCATTGTGGATCTAGCCCGGCGGTTCATCGAAGCGTATGGTTTGTGCCCCAAGTTGCCGGACGACGCGGCGGCATCGGAGACGACCGGGGAAATGCGCATCGTCTTCACCGGCGCGCGGCCGGGCGAGAAGCGGCATGAGCAATTGGCTCGCGATCCTCATGCGCTCGTGCCGACCGCCCATCCGGACATCCTGGTCACGAGATTGCCGGAGGTGGATGAACACGTGATCGAACACATGCTGGCCGAACTGTCACCGCAACGTCGTAGCCGGGACCGTATTCGCGTCGCTGCGGCCATCCGCGAGCTGATCTCGGCAGAACTGCAGCCGGCGGCAGCGTAGAAGTTGTTGAAATGAAAGGCTTTACGAGTATTTCCCAATGAAGCTCATACCCCCCGGCTTGCATCTGAGGCCCGCGGTGCCGATCATATCGCCTCATCCCGGCGGCCCCGCGACGGGTGGATGCGGCCAACGAGGGACCAAGCTTCGGGATCGCCTATGAGCACCACAAACAATCTCCAACGTGGGACTGAACCGATCGGCGTGCGCGACCAGGCCGACGCTCTGCTCGACCGGTTGCTGGCTGAGCGCACCCGCACCGAACGGCGTCTGGCCGAGGCCGGTCGAACCGATCCGTTGAAACTTGTTACCGGCCGAAGCGCCATCGACAACGCCATCGCCGCCACTCGCGAAATGATTCGCGACGTTGACGAGCTGCTCGGGGATGGCGTTGGACATCGCAATGGGACGACGGCGCCGTTGATCGAGTCCATTCGCGCAGGCACGCAATCGGTGCGATGACCAAATCGGCAGCCAGAGGTCGATCGAAGAAGAGTTCAGCCAGTCGATCTGCGCGGCGCACCGTGCCCGACGGCGGCGTCTATATCGCGTTCGTGCTCGGTGGCGCGTTCGCCATGCTGTTGTGGTGGATCGCGGATCCGGATACATGGAGGTCGGGCCTCATCGGTTACATCATCGCCCTGGCGTTCATGGTAAACCTCAACGGTTGGCGGGCGTACCGGGGGCGCCATCTCTCCGGGTGGCAACTGGCGCTGGCCCGCCTCCCGCTGCGATGTGTCGGGTATGGCGCCAAAGGCGGTCGGCCGATCGAAACCGCTCATGGCGCGCCCAACGCCCGCATGATCCTCTTCGTCAGCCTCGCCGTCAGCGCGGCGATCATTCTCTTGCTGAGCAAGTGGCTGATCTTCTAGAGCGTTTCACACATCGCTTCAAAAGCATGCCGTGTCCAATCGACGCGGCATTTTTGTGCGCGAGATGGTACACTGTGTCGCATGAGCCAGATCGCCCTTCGCATCAAACGTCTCTCGCCGCATGCGGTTGTGCCGGAGTATCAATCCGAGCACGCGGCCGGAATGGACTTGCACGCGGCGCTGGAGGATCCGGTGACGATCGAGCCCGGCGAGATTAGCCGTGTGCCGTGCGGGTTTGCGATGGCCTTGCCCCCGGGCTTCGAAGCTCAGATACGCCCGCGCAGCGGACTCGCGACGAAGTTCGGGATATCCGTCGCCAATTCGCCCGGCACCATCGACGCTGACTATCGCGGCCAGGTTATCGTGGCCCTGATCAATCTCGGCAAGCAACCGTTCGTCGTCGAGCCGAAGATGCGCATCGCTCAGATGGTCGTGGCTCCGGTCGAGCGCTGCGCCGTCGCCGAAGTTGAAGAGTTGGATGAAACGGTTCGCGGCACCGGCGGCTTCGGCAGCACCGGCGCTTGATCTGCCCGTACATCAACCAGCCCCCAACTCCATGCCGCTTGCGGCTTCGCGCACCGCAATGATCGGTTTTGGTCTCACTGTTTCTGCTTGCAGCAGTAACTCCCAATACCCCACGTCATGCCATTGATCGAACTTCCATCCGACTTGTTCGAAGAGGGCGACGCGGTGGAAGCCGAACGATTCATGGAGCCGCACGCTCGCCTCGTTGGGTTGGGTGATCCCTGCTAACAGCGTGTGATAGCCCTGTGCCTTGAGCGTCGGCATCAGCCGACCGTACAGCGCCTTGCCGATGCCGTGGCCGTGGTGATCCGGATGCACATACACGGTCACTTCCGCGCTATAGATATAGGCGCATCGCCCCTTCCACGGAGTGGCCTTGGTGAAACCAACAATGGTGTTGTGGTCGTCCACTGCCACGAGATACGGGTACAGCTCGTGCGTTTCGCGCCATTCCTCCTGCCATGATTCCAACGACTCCTGCTCAAGGGCAAAGTTGGCCGCGGTATTGATCGCCGCCCAATTGCTGATCGCAAGGATGGCCGTTAGATCGTCAAACTTTGCCAGTCGGATGCGCATGAGCATGGCCGCTATCAGTCACGTATAGTCTAGGTGCGGTGCCACGGCTCGACTGGCCCCGGGGATGCGGTGCCACGGCTCGGCTCGCCCCGGGCGAGAGAACCGTGTGAACGTCGTCGAAGTAAACAGATTGACTGACGACTCTACGGGGAGGTTTGATCCGGATGCATCGCAGCTCGTACAAGACGCGCCGGCGGTTCGAAATCGCGAACCAGCCAAGATTCCTTACGTTCTCTTGCTACAAACGGTTACCGCTGTTTGGGAACGACGCGATCAAGGATGCCTTTGCCACGCGCCTGGAAGTGAGTCGAGTGAGACTCAGCTTCCGGCTATGTGCGTGGGTCGTGATGCCTGCGCATGTTCATCTCATCATCGTGCCGAATCTCGCTGAGGTCAGTACGCCACAGATTCTCTCAGCTATCAAGCGTCCGTTTGCCGAACTTGTTCTGCGCCGATGGAAACAGCTTAGAAACTATCTCAAAACACTCAATCGCCTGTACCAGAGTAAGGCGCAGGCCAACTGGATGAGCCCAAGGTAGTTCGATGGATTCTTGTCGTACCGAATCAGAATCGCACGGCACTTGCTCAGC
>JADFGE010000093.1 GCA_022567855.1 Planctomycetota bacterium
CCGTCGGCGGTCGACGTCGAAAACAACCCGCGCGCCGACCACCCGTTCTTGCCATTGGCGCGCCGGCCGCCCCACCCAGCCCGTCCATACGTGCCCACGATCCCCGGCAGCTTGCCGCCCGTCACTGTTTTCCAGTCGTTACCGAACCGCAGGTAGTACCGAAAATATATTTCCTCCGGCTCGGATCCGATTTGATCGTCGAAATAAAAACTCAGCTCCGCCAGTCCCTTATGCGATCCTTTGGGTATGGCAATACGCAGGGCCTTTCCGTCGAACGGCTTGAACTTATTCTGCGGGTCGGCGTCCACCGTCATCGTGTTCGCCGGCGCCTTCGCCGCCCCAAGCTCCCAATACCACACCGGCGACTCGAAGTCCGTCGCGTAGATCACCTCATCCGCTTCACCCCGCGGCGGAAGGTACTCGATGACTCGCTGACCGACTTTGCAGCCGGAAAGACTCACGCACACGCTGATGAGGATTGCCGTTCGAATCAGCCGATCAACCATGGCGATATCCACGCCCTCCATTCATCACGCACGGCCATTGCATGCGATCGGACACACCGTCCTCATCTCGAACATGCGCCTAACGCTACCAGCAATCGACACATCCAACCAGCGCTCAAGGACACGCTCGGTTCGCCTACCTTCCGTCAATTTGGCGACGTTCAAGCCGCCCAAGCCACGCACCGCCGGTGACCGGCCGCCTCTGCGGTCCCGCAAAATTTGCGCGGTCTGATTGTCCGGTAAATCCCGCTTACCCCTCGCGCGCAACCCAAAACACACGCACTACATCATGAGAATCGCACCGACCACCGCCATCGAGCTCTATTTGCATCAGCAAGCCTCATAATCGATCCGCGACCGCCCCAAGCCTCACAAACCGACTCGACTGAAGCCCCGCTTGGATCGATCTGTTCATCAACGGAACCGCCGTTGCGACAGATTCGTGACCGCAATCGCCCAAAGGAGCAGACCCATGACGTTCCCCGCCCCTCGTCGAATCATACGTACCGGACTGATCTGCGCCACCGTCGCCGCGCTCGCCGCGATGTCGCCTTCCTCGGCCGCAGAGGGCAAGCGCCTTGGAAGACATCAGCACGGCGATCAACCACTGCACGCACAACTCTACTCCAACCCCGTGCATGAAGGCATGATCGTTCTCTACGAAAACAACGATTTCGGGGGCAAAGTGCAGGTGCTCAACGTCCACGACCAGCCGCGACACAAGCTGCTGCCCGTGCATGGCCGCGTGGGGAGCCGAACCTCGTCAATTCAATGGAATCTCCCCGACGGCACCATCGCCATCCTCTACGGCACCAGCCGAAGCTATCCTCAACGACAATACGTCATTTGGGGCCAAGGCCAGGACTACCGGCTGTCCGACAACGGCTTTAACGACCGCCTGGCCGCAATCTGTCTGGAGGGCTTCCACGGTCCCGGGCAGCGCCAGCGCGACCGTGCTCATGATCGTGATCGCGAGTAGCGCGCCGTCTTCTCGCTCAAACCGAACGCCCAATGCCCACGGATCGCAATCCGTGGGTTTTTTCTGCGATTACTGCGCTTCCCCCCGCCGGGTCAAGCCCGATGGCGAAACGCTACTTCATGTCTCCAAGCCTCGATGTCTTGATGCCTCGATGCCTCGATGCCTCGATGCCTTCTTCTTCCCCTCACCGCCGGGCGGCTTGGAACCGGCCTAGTTGCACCCAATGCACGCCGCGGGGCGAAATGGGGTCTCGGCCGTCGGCCGGCTCGAATCGGCAGTGGAGATTAGCGCTCATGAGCGGGTACCGATCACTGCCGATGTCCAGCAGACTGAGTCGAGCCAGATGGGTCGGGCCGTAGATGGTTCGGCCGCGCTCGACCTGGTTGGCGTCGAGTCGCCATTGCCCGAGGGAATGAACGTCGTCGGCACCGGCGTCGCCGTTGCCTTGCAGTGTGAAAACAAACGTTCCATCCTCGAACATCGGCGAGGCATGCGGCAGCGAGAACAAATACATGGAGACGACGATCGTGTCGGGATAGCCGTTCCCGTCGGTGTCGGCGGGCTTGCCTTCGACCGCCAGGGCCATGGCGTTGGCCTTGGCGCCGCTCGGGACCGGTTTGGCAGGCTTGGGATCGGGCGGCAAGGGTCGGACGCTGCCGTATTCGACGTGCGTCGTTCGACAACCGAGGATAAACATTGCGACTGCTGCCGGCAGGAACAGTCTCGATCGAAAATAAATGCGCGAGCGTTGCTGCACGATAGTTGTTACTCCTTGTCCTTTTCAGACGCATTGGGTGTGTCGATTCGTTTGCCTTGAGCGTCGTACAACCCGCCGGTCCCGTCCAGAATGTTCTTCCGGATCTGCTGCTTGATCTCATCGGGAAGCGAGAGACGGTCGATCTCGGCGTGGGTAATCTGGTCCACGCGATCGATTTCGGTGGGACTCATGATGACATGGGGGGTGAGGACGATGAGCAGCTCGGTCTTTTTGCTGGTCTCCGTGGAGCTACGAAACAGCGCACCGAGGAATGGGATGTCGCCAAGCAGCGGGACCTTCCGGTCGCGGCGCTCAAACCGATTGGAGATCAGGCCCCCCAAGATAATCATTTGGCCGTCGCGGACGGTGACGGTCGTAGTGGCGGTGCGACGCGTGATGATGGGGGATGAGAAATCCTCCGAGATCTGCGTGGTGCGTGCGCTCAGCTCGGAGATCTCCGGCGTGATGGTCATGCGGACGTATCCGTCGGGATTGATGGAGGGTGTAACTTCAAGGATGATGCCGATGTCTTCCGGCACGACCGAAGATTGCTGACTTCCCAGATCAAACGAGGTGCTCTCGGGCAGGCGGATGGTTTCGCCGATCTGAATACGGGCGGGCTGGTTGTTCGCGGCCATGATTGAGGGATTGCTGAGCACTTGCAATCGACCCTGGGATTGAAGTGCGCGGAGCAACAGGTTGAAATCCGTGCCGGAGATCGAGAGGTTCGGGGCGCCCATGCCGGTGACAAAGGCGCTGGCCAGGCTGAACCCGCCGGCTATGTTGACATCGCCTTGGGTGCGATTGGCGGAAAAATCGAACCCCCACTCGTCGGTGTCGTCGAGCGTAACCTCAGCGAGCAGGACTTGAATGAGCACCTGCGGCGGATCCACATCCAATTCACTGATCATCTCTTTGACGCGCTGCATATAGCGTGGACTGGCGCTGACGAGCACCGTGTTGGATTGATCGTCGCCGACAATCGTCACCTGGCGCTCCAACAGACGGGCGGCGGAGCCGAGCTGGTCGATGCCGATCGTCGCGATGAGTTTGTCTTGCTCCGTCTCGATGAACTGCGAGAGAACCCGTGCGACTTCGCCGGCTACGGCGTTGCGAAGTTGATAGACGAAGACCTCGCGCTCGTTGGCCTCGAGTGCGTCGAGCTCTTCGACCACGGCCCCCACGAGGTCGAGATACTGCGGCGTGCCGGACACAAGCAGACTGTTGGTCCGCGTATCAACGGTGATGGAAAGCTGCTGGCGATCATCGGGCACGGCGGTGAGCTCGGTATTCTCAAGCCCGGCGTAGATGCGCTCGCCATCGGGGCCCGGCATTCGGGCGGGCTCGCCTTCACCCGGCGGGTACTCGCGCGGCTTGAGGACGTACAGGTTCCCGCGATTGCTGAGATTGAACAAGTCGGTCAGAATCTGGGCCATGGCGACGGCGTCGGCGTTGACCAACTTGAAAATGCGAACGTTCTGCGAACCGGTCGATGAGGCGTCCATATCGCGGATCATCTGCTCGATCATGCCCATCGACTCCTTCGGAGCGGAGATGATCACGGTGTTGGTGCGCAGATCGGGCGTCAGCGTGATCGATTCGCGGATAGCGGCGCTGACCTCCATCTCGGTCATCGGCTCGCCGGTCTCGTCGTCAATCTGATCAGCGGCGACTTCGCGGAGATATTTGAGTATCGTCGCCTGTTGAGATCGACGTCGAGCGCCGATGCCTCGCCCACTGAGAATGTTCTCGATCAGACTGACGGTTTCCAAGGCGTTGGCGGAACTCAACGGGATGTACTTTATCTCGACGACCGATCCTGGCCGAGCGCCGTCGAGCTGGGCGACAAGTCTTCTGATCGTGCGGACATCTGCGGGCGGCGCATTGACGAGCACCGCATTGAGGCGCTCGTCGGCCGTGACGCGGATGGTGTTTGGGCCGCGCGTACGGTTCACTTCCTCAACGTACATATCCTGGAGCATGTCCACGACATCAACAGCGCGGCTGCTCGCGAGTTGCAGGATCTCGAATGTCGAACCGCCGACCGCATCCGCCTCAGCGCCGATCAAGGCGTCGATCAGATCGCGGATGACTTGAAGGTTCTCCTCGCTGGCGGCGATGATGAGACTGTTGCTGGCGGTGTCGGGCTCGATCGATACACGGTCCATGGGCGTAGCGGCTTCGCCGAGCGACTGCTGGCGTTCGCGCATGAGCTGTTCGAGGCGGGGAGCCAACAACTCGGCCCGCGTGCCCTCCAATGGAAGGACGTGCAGGCCGACGGCCGGATTCATCGGCACCGCTTCGAGCTTCGCCACGAGCTGCCGGATTGCGGCCATGTCCTCGACGTTCGCCGCTACCAGCAGACTGTTGGTGCGAGGATCGGTCATCACCAGCGGCCGCTGGCTGCGCTTGATCTCGGCGGGCATGTCAGCGTAACGCCGTTCCATGATGTCGTTGATTGTCTCGGCGATTCGTTCGATGTTGGCGGTGGTCAGTGTCAGCACGTCCAGCAGGCCGATCTCCCCCAGATCCGACGCGTCCAGATCGGCGACGAGACGCTCGATCACTTCGTAGGACTCCTGGCCGGCGGCGATGATCAGACTGTTGGTGCGGGGATCGTCGATGATCGTTGCCTGCTGGAGGTCAGCCGTCTCCGGCTCGATCTTGCGAAGCCGCTCGAGTCTCGCATCCATCAGTTCACCGACGATGGAAGCCAGGCGCGACGCCGATGCGTTCTTCAGTTTGATTCGCCGAATCTCGCTGAACTGCGGGGCGATTTCGGCATCGAGCGTCTGAAGCAGGCGCTCCAGGACGATGAAGCTGCGGGGGCTGGTGGTGACGATGAGCGTGTTGGTGCGCTCGTCAGCTTGGGCGACGACACGATCCTCTTCACGAATAATGTCAGCTTGGATCTGTTGATCGAACAGGCGCACCATGGTCGTGGCCAACCGCGTCGCTGAAGCATGCTCGATGGGATAAATGCGCACGGCTGCCCCCGGCGCGGCGGCTTCGATGTCGAGCATGGCCACCAGCTCGGTGACCACTTCGAGGTTCATGGGCGTGCCGACGAGGATCAGCGCGTTGAGCTGCGTTTCCGGGCGGATCACCAGGTGAGTCATGGGGACGAAGATGTCCGACTCGATCACTCGTCCGCCGTTTTCTTCAAGACGGGCCATGCGCAAGCGCCCGATCTGCCGTTGCAGCGGCGTGGACTGCGGCAGATTGCCGATGCCTTCAATGAGAATCGCTTGGAGGGTTTCAGCCAAGTCGTTGGCGTCGGCGTAACGCAACACGAGGATGCGTGGTTCGATCCAACCGGCGGCCACATCGGCATCGATGCGTCGCACGAGGACTTCCACCAGCGCCACCGTCTCTTCCTTGCCGGCCACGATCACCGTGTTGGTTCGTTCGTCCACGCTGATAGCGATCTCATCGAGCAGGGCGGGCCCGACGGCGCCTTCGGGCAGGCCTTCCAGATTGGTGCCGGGTATGCGGCCAAGCTGCTTACCCTGGTCAAATAACTCACCGATAATGCGGGCGAACTGCTCGGCGGCGATATTCTGCAATGGGAACAACTGCACCGTCACCGCGTCGGTGATGGGCAGTTGATCGAACATCTTGGCGATCTCCGTCAGCGCGTAGACATTCTGCGGCGTGGAACTGATCACGAGCGCGTTGAGCGAGGTGTCGGCGATGATGCGGATGGGCTTGGTGAGATCGAGTTGGATTCCACCGGCATCCGGGCCGTTACGTCGAATGGAAAGCCGGCGCACCTGCTCTTGAATCGCTTGCGCTAAAGGAGTGTTCGTTTGTTGATCTGCTGGAGACAGTATCTCGCGAAGAATATTAGCGAGCGCTTCTGCCTCGGCGTTGCGCAGTTTGAGAACACGCATTTCAGACTGAGCATGCTGCGGATCGCTGTCGATCGCCTTGAGGAGTCCAACGATCGTGTCGCGATCGATCGGGTTGGCGATGATGATGATGGCGTTGCGCCCTTGAAGCGTGGCAACCTTGATCGGTTCGGTCACGAGACGCGAGACCGAGTCGTCCGGCTGGGGCTTGTCCAGGCCGATGGTCTCGATGATCTGAGTTGCCGCGTCCGGCGAGATGTTTTGCAGTTCGATGATGAAGATGCCATGCCCTGCGGGCGGCGTCAGCGCATCGAGCTGATTGACTGTTTGCTCGATTTCAGCAAACAGGGCCGCGGTGCAGGCGATCACGAGGCTGTTGCCAGGCGCATCGACTTGGATGGCCAGCGGTTGATTTGCCTGCGAAGCCTTGGCCTGGAACGCTTCGGTGATGGCGGAGGCGACACGGGCGGCCGGCGCAGCCGTCAGTCGCAGCACGTGGATCGAAAGACCTTGATTGGACGCTTCCTGCTGCAAGGCAACGGCCAGCGTCCTGATCTGGGCGAACTCATCTTCTTCAGCCCGCACGATGATCGTGTTGGAGGTTGAATCGCCGACGATGCGCAGCGCTCTTCGTCCGCGTGAGCCCGTCGCCTGGTCATAGAGTCGGTTCAGCGACTCAGCGAGCTTCATGGGGTCGCCGGAGGTCACGGGGATAATCTGGGGCGGCGGCAGCTTGGCGTAGTCGGCGACATCCAACTGCTCGATGATCTTTTCGATCTTGCGGATGTTCTGTCGGCTGGCGGAGATGATAACGGAGTTGGTCTGCGGCTCGGCGGCAGCGCGAACCCATACCTCCGCCTCGACCAGCAGCGTAGGAGCCGGTTCAGCCCGGCGCTGCTCATCACTGCCGCCACCGCGCCGCGCTTCGCGTGGTGTGGATTGCTGACCTCGCCGGCCGCGCTCGATTTGGCCTTGGAACGCGCCGTTTATTGCACGAGCGACTGACGGCGCATCGGCGTACATCAGGGGAATGACGCGCAGTTGCAGCGAGGCGTCGTATTCCTCGTTATCCAGCTTCTCAAGGAGGGCCCGAATGTTGACCCATTCTTCCTCGCTCGCGGAGATTACCAGACTGTTGGATGCAGGATCTGCGACAATTTGTACATCTCGCTCCGATGGAGTTTCAGCGCCAGGCGCACCCCGTCCGTAGAAAAACGATAACGCTTCCTGGATTTTCTCCGCCTCAGCGAACTGCAACGGCACGAACTCTCTGATTCGATCGGTCCCCGTCGGCTGATCGAGCTGCTCAATGATCTGGAGAATCTGCTCCATCTGGTCGGGCGTCGCGGCCACGATGATGCGGTTCTCAACGACGTTGTAGTCAATGCGCGCTTCCTCACGTCGATCGCTGCCTCGTTGGCGGGTGAACTGGTTCAACGTGAACCACACATCGATCGCCAGCGCATGCTCCAGTGGGACAATGCGATATTCAAGCGGGCTCTTGGGCTCAACGTTGTCAAGTTCCTTGATCAGCGATTCGATCACGGGGAACGATTCCGCAGTGGCAGTTACGACGAGACTATTGGATCGTTCGTCAGCGACAATCTTCGCTTTCACTTCGACCGCCGGACTATCGTCGTCCAATTTGATCGTCTTGCCCTGCGTCTCGCCGCGCGCGTCGAGTCCCAAGGCATCCCCGAGGATTCGTACGACCTCCTCGGCTCGCGCGCCTTCCAGTGAGTAAGTTCGAATGATGGTCTCATCGCTGAACTTGGGCTGATCGAGTTCGGCAATCAGCGCCTGAGCTTGAGCAAACTGGATCTTCGGAGCGTTGATGATGAGGCTGTTGGTGCGGACATCAGGGGTGACGCGAACGCCTTGACCACCGCGCCGCTCGAATTGCTGGCTGATTATGCGAGCCAATTCCTCCGCGTCGCCGTCCTTCAGCGCGATGATCTCGATGATCCGATCGCCGGAGACATCCGGCTGATCCAGCCGCGCCAGCAGATCCTTGAGCAAGGCCAAGTCGTCCGCATTGGCCGAGACGATCAATGAGTTGGCAGAGTCGCTCGCGGTGATGGTCGCGGTGGGCGGGGCGGCGTTGGTTGCATCAGCCCGGTCGGCAAGAAACCGAGTGAACGTCCGCGCCAGCTCGACGGCGCGGGCGAACTCGACGGGCAGCACTTGCATTTGCTGATCTGCCGGGGCGACCTGAGCGTCGATACTGGCGATCAGCTCGGCGACATCCGCATGCTCCTTGACCGAGCCGGAGACGATGAGGGTCTTGCTGCCCTCGTCCGTACGAACCTTCAGTTCGTGCGGATCGGATGGCTGCCACCAGCGTTGAGCGCGATTCGTGTCAGTAAACAGCTCGCGAACGACGTCGGCGACGACTTGAAGATCGGCGTGCTTGAGTTGATAGAGCCTGACGACACGCTGCTCGCCTTCAGGAGGCGGTGCATCGAGCACTTCGATCAGGCTCTCGACCAGCGCAAACTTGTCGCCCTTGCCTGTGACAATGAGCGCGTTGAGGCGTTGGTCGGCGCGCACGGCTACGGAGTCGCGGTTCGCTTGGTCTTGCGATCCGCCGAACCGGCTGCCGAAGAAGAAAAAGAACGGCTGCTGGTTGTACGTCAGATCGTTGACGAGTTGCTGAACCGTGCTCTCGATCTCTTCGGCTTTGGCGTGCTTCAGCTCAAAGACACGGAACTCAAGCGCCTGCGCCGCCTGCGGCGAATCGAACTGCGAGACGAGATGCTTGATCTCATCATAATCGTCGTCGTTCGCAGCAACCAGAATCGTGTTGCTGTTGCGGTCGCCGATGATCGAGACGCGCCGCGACTGCTCCCGACGACCTCTCCCGGATGAAGCGATCTTGGCGCGATCATCGTACAATCGCTGCAAGGCAGTCGCGACCGCTGACGCATCGGCGCGCTCCAGCACGATCGTGCGCACCTTATACTGCGTGGTGGGTGGGCGGTCGATCTCCTTGAGCAGCTCGTCGATCTCGGCCATGACATCGTCTGCGGCGCGAACCAGCAGGAGGCCGGTCGCGTTGTCATGGACAATCATGGTTTCTGCACGGCGATTCTGGTCCGAACCGATCACAACTTTCTCGAGGATTTCCGCCGCCTGCTGAGGTTGCGCCGCCTTGAGTTCAATGAGCCGCAAGGGATGCCGATCGCCCCCTTGTTTACGATCAAGCT
>JADFGE010000094.1 GCA_022567855.1 Planctomycetota bacterium
CCAAGGAGCAGGTCACTTCACAGTTCCGCACGGCGTTCTATCCGCTTTATCCCGGCTACGGGAAATACGTCTCGCTGGAATACACCTGCGGCGACGGCAGCACGCTCTGCCACGACGCCAGTTACGAAGGAAGCCGATTCAGCAACCTGGCGCTCCAGGCGCCGCTACCCAAGGGCACGCCAAAACAAAGAAAGGACGCGGCCCGCTGGCTCCGGCGGCGCGGCATCAAAGTTAAGACGCTGTGGCAAGACAAGTCCAACCGGCGTTTCACCAGCTTCGTCATCTCGAAAGACCGGCTCCTCGACACAGGCCACCCCGACCAATCCCCCGGCGCTACATTCCTCGCCGCCATCAACGTCATGAGCAGTGGGCTCAAGACGATGGGTTCCCAGATCAAGCAAATCTTGGATCAAGCCCACAATCCTGTGATTGCCCTGATGGGCGGCGTCCTCGTAACCGCCATCGTCCAAAGTTCATCGTTCACAACGTCGTTGATAATCGCACTCGTCGCTGCGGGCCAGATGGACCTTGAGACGGCAATCTACGCTGTGATGGGCGCGAACATCGGAACGAGCATCACGAACAATTTGGTCTCCGGTTTCATGATGCGCATCAAGGATCAGTTCCGACGGGGCTATGCAGCAGCGCTGATGCACGGCAACGTCAACCTGTTGACGGTTGCCATCCTCTTCCCGATCGAGTGGATCAGCGGTTCGTTGAGCGCAACTGGCCAAGGCTGGCTTACGCAGTTCTCGATGTGGGCTGCCGGCACACTTGGCATAAGTCCGCAGCAAAATCCCAACAGTCCGATCAAGGCGATCACCAAGTGGGTTGTCAAGGTGCTCGATTGGGTCGCTGGCTTGTTCACCTCAAATGCGCAGACTCAAGGGAAGATCCTCGCAGTGCTGGGGCTGTTGTTGTTGTTCCTCATGCTCGTGCTGATGGTGAAGAACCTCAAGGGTGCGTTGTTGCGTCGGGTCGAAGGCTTGTTCAGCTCGATACTGTTTCGCAACGACTTCATGGCATGGGTCGTGGGGATCATTTCGACCGTTTTCGTTCAGTCCAGCTCGGTCACGACGAGTCTGATGATTCCTCTGGCTGGGGCCGGCGCCGTGAGATCGAAGCGCGTTTTTCCATTCATGTTGGGGTGCAACATCGGCACGACGGTCACGGGCGTGCTTGCCGCATCCGCCAATCCCGTCGCAGCGGCCGTCGGCGTCGCCATTTGCCACGTATTGTTCAACGTGGTCGGCTGTGCAATCTGGTATCCATTGCGGTTCATTCCGATCGGCCTGGCGCGGTGGTATGCCGAACTTGCCGCAACATCCAGGCGGTATTATTTCCTTTATATACTCGTCGTGTTTATTCTCATACCAAGTCTTGGGTATTTGATCGTCCGGCTTCTCAGTTAGCCGCCGATCGTGTCGGAGCGTTCCATGTTTAAGCAACTATTCGCAGCGTTCAAATCCGGCGATGTGCTCGATCAAGCGTTCTCCGAGTTGGCGGAGATGCTCGATCATTCGCAGTGGATGTTCGTCCGTGCCAACGAAGTGCTGCGCCGCAAAGTCGAGGCGGACGAGGTCAAGGACTCGCTGATGCGGCGCGACAAAGCAGTCAACGACTTGCTGCGCTCGATTCGACGCAAGATCGTCCGTCATTTGACGATCAATCCGGGTGGTGATGTCGCAGCTTGCCTGGCACTGATGAGCGTGGCCAAGGACGCCGAGCGCTTGGGCGACTATTGCAAGAACGTGTTTGAAGTGGGGCGGTTCTACACTGAGGACTTCAATGTCCCGCGATACCAGGAGCCGTTGGAAGCTGTCCGCGAAGATGTGGAGCGATTGTTCGACAAGACGCGGAGTGCGTTCGCCGCATCGGATGACGGCGCCGCCAAGGACGCGATCAAGGTCGCAGACACGATCGGGGATCGATGCGATGAAGTGATCGAGCAGTTGCTGGGCGACACCGCCAGCATCGAGACGCACGAAGCCGTGGCGTATTCACTTCTGGCTCGGCACTACAAGCGAGCTTCCTCTCACTTGGCCAACATCTGCACGGCCGTGCTGGGGCGGATCGAGGACCTCGACTTCAGACGGTAGAAGGCCCCGCGGGCGGATCGTGCAGGTTCAGTTTGACGCACCGCCGAACGGGGCCGGAGCCGGTTGGGTACACTCGCGGTGATGTCGCCGACCGAGGACCAACAAGACCCCAGTCAATCGCCGGCCGAGCCGCAGGTTGAGTCCGCGCCGACCAGTCACGTCGAGGACGTGGCCGAGACCTCGCCGCACGACGAGCGTGTGGCCGCACTCTTGGAGCACTCGATCGATGTGCCGGTGCTGGCGGAGGCGGTCGAGCAGCAGGAGGCCGCGGACGCCGCCGACACGCTCGAGACGCTGCACGAGGAGGAGGCGGCTGAGGTTCTCGAACAGATGGACGATCAGTCCGCGGCTGAGGCCCTGGCCGAAATGCAGGCCCCCTTGGCCGTGCGCGTCATCGAGGAGGAGATCGACGAGGATATTGCATACGCCGCCAAGCTCATTGAGCTGATGGCTCCCGATGATGCGGCGGACCTGCTCCAGGAGATCGGCGACTCGTACCGTGAAGAAGTGCTCGCGGCCATGCCGCTGGCCACCGCCACCAAGCTGCGCGAGCTCATCGGCTACGACCCCGAGACCGCAGGCGGGTTGATGACCACCGACTTCCCCATCTTGAACGACGATCTGAGCGTGGCGAACGCCGTCGATCGGCTGCGGGCCCAGGACTTGCCCAAAGTCGTGCAACACCTGCTCGTCGTGGGCGCGGATAACCGTGTCGTCGGCGCGGTTGGTCTGCGCGATCTCGTGCTGGGACAGCCGGACCAATCGCTCAGTGAGATCATGAACCCGACGGTCAAGGCGGTCCGCCCGGAGGTTGACCGCGAAGAAGTTGCGCGCGAGTTCGATCGGTATGACTACTCCATGTTGCCGGTGATTGATCTGGACGATCGGCTCATTGGCATCGTGACCGTGGACGACGTGATCGACATCATCCGCGCTGAGCAGACCGAGGACGTTCAGAAGACCGTCGGCGCCGGTGCGCAGGAAGCGGTCTATTCCGGCGTGATGGAGAAATTCCGCGGACGCTTTCCGTGGCTGATGGTGAGCCTGGTCATGATGGTTCCCACAGCGTGGATCATCCTGATGTTCGAGGATCTCATACGGGAGGCGCCAATCCTCGCCATGCTTATGCCGGTGATTGCCGCGATCGTTGGGAACGGTGGGCACCAGGCGCTGGCGGTCACCCAGCGCGGCCTGGTGCTCGAGGAAGTAAGACGAGAGCGGATTCTCCCGCTGCTGGTGCGCGAATGGACCGTCGGGCTGATGACCGGTTTTGTACTTGGCGCGATCATTCTTCTGGGCGTGGGATTGCTCTCCCTGCGTTCAACCAGCGCCTCCTGGTGGCTCGGCGCGGTCACCGGGGTGGGCACGATGGTCGCCATGAGCGTCGGCACGCTGTTTGGCTCCGTGATTCCCATGCTGATGAAACGGCTCGGTTTTGATCCGGCGCAATCGTCCGCGATCTTCCTCATCATGATCACCGACGCGGTTTCGTTCGGCATCATCCTCTCGTTGTCCTTCAGCACCTATGAGCACATTCTCGCGCCCGGCTCGTGACGCGGTCGGTACAATAGCGTACGCTGAGGCCGGCCTCGCCCTGATAATCGTGAGGCAGCCGTGTGCTCAGTAAGCCGGGCCTTCGATGACGACAACGACGCGATACACTTCACAAGTTCCATCCAACACGATTCAGGTGTTGATCGATCGCGACCGCATCGCCACGCGCGTCGAGGAGATTGCCGCCCAGATCTCGCGCGACTTGGCCGACGTCCGGGTTGAAGGTGAGATCGTCCTCGTGCCGATTCTCACCGGCTCGATCATCTTCGTGGCCGATCTCATTCGTCATCTACCGCACAAGATGAGGATCGAGGTCGCCACGGTCCAGAGTTATTACGGCGAAAAAAAGAAGGTGAAGCAGGCCAAGATCATCGGGGCCCTGCCAAGGAACGTCGACGGCAAACACGTTCTGATCGTGGACGACATTCTCGACTCCGGCGAGACAATACGGCTGATCCGCAACGAGCTTCAGCAGCGCAACCCCAAGTCGATTCGCGCGTGTGTCCTGCTGCGCAAGCAGCGACCAACCGCCATGCAGACAACCTGTGAATACGTCGGCTTCGATATTCCCGACGAGTTTGTCGTGGGGTACGGATTGGATTATCAAAGTTATTACCGCAACTTGCCGGATGTATGTACGTTCAAGGGCGATGCGCCGTGAATGCCGCGCGTCTCAACGCCCAACCACGCGCGCGGTCGTCCCACTGTTTGCAAAGTGCCGGCGAGACGCCCGAGCTCGCAGCGCCAACGCTGGCGAACGCCCTGCCGGCAGGTTTGGTCGAGGACGACGAGATCATCATCCTTCTGCTTCGCCCCAGCCCGCTCTACATCCTTCTCGCCTCACTGGGCAGTCTGTTGGTGATCGCCGTCGTCACGCTGGCGCTGATGTATCTCGGACGATTGTCCGGTGTGGCGTGGATCGATACGCTGGCGTTCGGGTTGGGGATCACGATCGGCATCGTTCGGCTCGCCTGGCAGGGATTGGAATGGTGGAACCGGCTGTATGTGCTGACCGACCGGCGCATCATTCGGCGTAAGGGCGTCCTGCGCCCCTCGATCTTTGAAACGAAGCTGCGCGACATCCAGCACACCAGCGTCTTCCAACTGCTGCGCGAGCGGTCGCTGGGCTTGGGAAGCATCGGCTTCGCCAGCGCCGGCAGCGACGTCTTCGATGCGTTCTGGGTGATGATCCGCCAGCCGTTCGCCGTGCATCGCACCATTGTCGAGGCGATCGAGCGCTACGGCTGTCACTAAGTGCGACGTCGGCGCTTTTTCACTACGGCCCGGGCACACGTTCTTCACGCAGCATGTCGATGATCGACTGTCGTCCGTACACGGTCAGTCGTGTGTCACGCTCGATGAGCCGGGTTTCCACGGTATTGTTGGGCGTGATTCGAAGGAGTGCGGCGTGACCGCGCGTGAATCCCAACAACAGTTGCTGATCGAGCGATCCGTCGTCAACGAATACGAGCGAGCGGTCCGCTTCGATCTGGGCGACAGCAGCGTTGCTGATCGACATGGCGACGGCCAGGACGACCAGCGTGAAGAAGCTCGCGCTGGCGGTGATCGCCTTGAGCCAGCGTGGAATCGCCAGTCGCAACACGAGCACCGCCCACAGGGCCGCGGCGATGACCATCAACACGTCAAAGGCCGCAACCGTCTGGAGGTTCTCAAGCCACTGATCGGCGCTGCCGAGCCCGATCGGCAGTTCGCCGATTTTGTCGTTGCGCACTTGCGACGCGGTCCACCAGAGCATGGCTAGGATGTTGACGCCGGCGGCGATCGCGCCGACAAAGCTGAACGTGACCGCGGCTGGTGACAATCGCGGACCGCCCGGGGCTGGAACTTTGGCGGCGCTGATCCCCGCGGCGGGGATCGCGATCAGCGCGAAGCCCACCATCAGCCAGGACGGATCGACCACGCCTGCGAGAATGATCACCCGCGGCACGGAGAGCAGCATTAGGGTGCCGGTGGCCAGCCCCTCGCCGGGTTCGCCGAGCAGTTCGGGAAGTCGAACCGCCGGTGCGAACCCGAGCCGGAACCCCAGGTGCCCCATCAGCCACACGCCCACCAAGATACCCACCGCCACGATTACGCCGATGGTCAGATGAAGGGTCGTCCGGTCCGGCTCGTCCCGTTTGCGCACGGACTTCACCGGCTGGCGGACCAGCAGCACTTTCGTGCGCGTTGTCCCGGGACGGACGATGGGTCGGGCGAGGTTCGACATGGCAGATTGGGCTCGGTCGACGGATTCTGCCTAGAAGATATCGGCTTGGAGCGGTTGGTGATCGACTCGATCACGGCCAATTGGGGACCGCGAGTGATTCGCGGAGGGACTGCGGACGGTTCCGCTAGGCCGGGCTCGGGACCGTCTCCAGGACCTGCTGCATGATTCGGCGGGTGGTGGCGGTATCGCCGGCGTGCATGTAGGTCTTACTGATAACTCGGTGGGAACACACCGGCAGCACGTTGGACACCACGTCCTCCGGCACGCAGTAGTCGCGGCCCTTCATCACGGCGGTGGCCCGTGCGACCTGCGAAAGCGCCAGCGCCCCGCGCGGGCTGATCCCGATCTGAAGGTCGTCGTTCTCACGCGTCGCGCCGGCCAGGGCGATCACATAATCCACCAGAGCCCGGTCCATCTTCACCTTGTCAACCTGCGCCTGGAGCGCTAACGCCTCCTGGCTGCTCATCACCGGCTCCAGTTGCCTGAGCGTGGTTCGGGCCGGTTGCTCTTCGATGATTCGTGATTCATCGTCGGGGGCCGGGTACCCCAGGCTGATTCGCATCAGGAAGCGATCGAGCTGGTTCTCCGGCAGGAAGTAGGTGCCCTCGAATTCGTATGGGTTCTGGGTGGCGACGACCATGAACGGCTCGGGCAGGTCGAAGACCTTCCCGTCCACGGACACCGTGTTCTCGTTCATCGCCTCCAGAAGAGCTGATTGCGTCCGCGGGGTCGTGCGGTTGATCTCATCCGCGACGATGATGTTGTGGAAGATCGGCCCGCGCTTGAAGTCGAACGTCTCCTTCTCGCGGCTGTAGACCGAGACCCCGATGATGTCCGAGGGCAGCAGATCGGGGGTGAATTGGATACGGGCGAACGAGCAGCGGATCGACTTGGCCAAGGCGTTGGCCAGCACCGTTTTTCCCACGCCGGGCACATCTTCGATCAAGATGTGCCCTCGGGCGAGCAAACAGACGATGGCTCGATCGACCGCCGCCGTGTTACCCATGTAGACGGAGGTGATGTTGCGCCGTAGCCGTTGAATCGCCTCTTGTGGCATCGTGAGCGGTTCCGTTGGGGTGTGGCAGTATATACCGTGGTGAACGAGGGGCCGGCGGACGCCGGTGGCCGGATGGCTTCGCGTGGGCGGTCAAACCCAGTACAGTTGTCGATCGTGAACGCGCCAAGCCAGCCGCAGAGCCTTGCGGGCGCGGTCGTCTGCTCGCCGCTCCATTGCCGTGGCTGCGGCTACAACTTGTACGGACTGTCGGCAGAGGGGCGGTGTCCGGAGTGCGGGCTGGAAATCTGGGAAACGGTGCAGCACACCGTCGATCCGGCAGCCAGTCGCCTCCCGGTGTTGCGCAATCCGCGGGCCGTCGGAAACGGGTTGTTCTGGCTGACCCTGAGCCTGTTCGTGGCCGCCGTTATTCTCGTGGCCAGGCCGGTCGCACGTAGACTTGACACGCTGGATCCGACCGGTCTTCGCGATATCTCGGCCTGGACACCGCTGTACCTCGCTCTTGTCGCTGGCGTCGTGGTGTTGGCCGGTCTGAGAGCGGCCGGCAGCTTCGCCCCACCCAAGGGTCAGGAGCTGCACGGCTCGATCAAGCGCGATATCCGACTGCTCGTGGCCGGGATGGCCGCCTGGGTCTTGCTGGTTGTCATCCAAGTCGGACTGGAGTGGAAGGCCGTGCCGGCCTGGGGACTTGGCCTGGCTCGGATCGCCGCTACGTTCGGCGCGATGGTCGGCCTGTTCGGCCTGGACGGGATCCTTCGGGCCATCGGTCAACGCAGCCGGGCGTTCCGCACGGCCCGTGGCGGCCGACAGGGTGTTCTCGCGATGATCGGGGCTTTGGCTGGCGTGGTCCTGGGCGAGCTGATGGGCATGGGGGCGGCGATGTCCAGCCGCGCCTGGGGAGGGCTGGCCACGATGGGAATGGTCGTGACGTGGATCAGCACCTTGATGCTGCTGATCGGGCTGGCGTACCTAGTCGTGAACGGGTGGTGGATTCGCCGAGCGTTGTGTCGCCCGCCTCCAGCCCTTGATGAGATTCTAAATCAGCCTGGTGACGAGGAGTCGACAAACTAGTGGGTCAGTCTTGCGTTCGCACGCTGCTAGCCAGGGCTAGAAATGTGGAAAATTCTAGCGCTTCTTTGCGTAGGCTCGATACCTGACTTATCTTAAATGATGGACCGTTTGTGATTTGACAGGGTCATCGGTTGTAGAAAGACAGGAGATCGCCGGATGAGTGAGACGTGGCTGGCTTGCGAAATCGGAGACGGGATGTTTAGCGACGAAATGGTCGTGGTTTTCGACACGGACAAAGGCGAGGTCGTCTCCTTTTTTGTGCCGAGGTCGAGCGTAGAGGATCTGGGAGAGGCTAAGGGTCGCGTCAGAGTTCGTGTTTTTGAGGATGGGGGGCAAACCTGGGCTGTTCTTCCTAACGAGGTCCAATCGATCGTTCCTGTGAACCCGAAATTTGTCGCGGCATGATTCTCTCAAATGTGAGCATCCATAAGGCAATTGACAATGGATGGCTCACCATTGAGCCGGAACCGAGCCCCAGAACACCCTCAAATGGTGATCCGGAATGTCCGTACAACACCAGCGCAGTCGATCTGCGGCTTGGACGCGAGATCGCTTGGTTTCGGGATGATATGGCGTTCAGTATCGACCTGAAGCAGGGAGATTTTCGGCGGCTGTTTGCCCAGAACTCCGTGTTGAGGAAGCTCGACGACGATCAGCCATTCCAACTCAGGCCTCAGAGGCTTGTTCTTGGGAAGACTCTTGAGAAAGTTACGCTCCCGATCATCGACGATGGCACTTGTCTAGCCGCCAGGGTTGAAGGGAAAAGCTCTTACTCAAGGTGTGGCCTGCTAGTGCATTTCACAGCCCCAACCATCCATTCGGGATTCAGTGGGACAATCACGCTGGAACTAATCAACCTGGGGACCATTCCGATTCTTCTCCATCCGGAAATACCGATCTGCCAGCTCATCATCGAGCAAGTTGATGGTGTCCCGATCCGTAGAGACAGCCAGTTTCAAGGACAGTCTACGGTCCACGGGGCTTGACCCATCGCGCATTGACGGAACGACGGGGCCTGCCTAAACGCTCGAGCAAGCTGGACCTCGCCGTAACGGCTGGCCCTGGCCCTGCCACCTTGGCAGATCGCACCGCCTCGGCCACAGCCGATGTCAGCTTCACCGGGGCTTTGGCGACGGCCTCGTCGCCGCAAATCGTTGATACTACACTGTTTAGATGGCATACCCAACCCGCGGCCCTTCGCGCAGGCTTTGAAGATCATGCCCTTGGGATTCGTGGTTAGTGCGCGCCCGCTCGCCGCGGCCCCCTCGACCGTATAT
>JADFGE010000095.1 GCA_022567855.1 Planctomycetota bacterium
CGGGTGTTGCCTATAAGCTCGCCTGGCTGTTTGCGACGATTTGGTGTGGCTCGAAGCGCGTAGGTGAATCACTTCAGCAGACGCTGCTCCATTTGTTGCCGTTGGCGGCGCTGGGGACGATCGCGGATGTCGTACCTTTGGTAGACGAGAACCGCGTGATCGCAACATTCGGTTTGCGTTGGATGAAGCAGACACCCATCGTTGGGTTGCGGGCGCTGATCGAAGCTTCGGGCCTGATGGACGAACATATCGACTCAGAGAAAGTGGGGTTCGTGCTCGGACCGCGACTCAATGCTTGCGGCCGAATGGGTCATGCTGAAGAAGCGCTGCGTATGCTCACGACGTCCTCCGCTAGGGAAGCTGCAGCAATCGCAGCCCAACTCACGCAGTTGAATAGACAGCGCCAGAAGACGGAGCGGGAGGTAAGTGATCACGCGGCCCAAATGGCTGAAGATTCAGGAATGACCGCCGACGATCATCGCGCGATCATTTTGGCCGATGAATCCTGGCATCGTGGGGTGATCGGCGTGGTATGTTCTCGGATCGTCGATCGCTTCGGCCGGCCAACAATCCTGCTTCAGCGCGAAGGTGATACGTGCAAGGGTTCGGCGCGCAGTATCAACGGATACTCGATGTACGATGCGCTGAGCGCATGCTCGGATCATCTGCTCAGTTTCGGCGGGCACGATGGCGCGGCCGGTTTGTCCGTAGCGACGGCGAATCTTCCCGCCTTCACCGAAGCGTTCGTCGAGCACGCCAACGCCCACATCAGCGCCGACGAACTCACGCCGGCTGTAGACATCGACTGCGACGCCACGCTAGACGAGCTGGATATGGACACGGTGAAGCGGATCGCGGCCCTGTCGCCGTTCGGCCGATCGAATCCTCGCCCCGCGCTGCGCATTGAGCGGGCAACGCTTGCTGAGACGCCTCGCCAGATTGGTAGGAACGGCCGACACCTGACGCTCCGGCTGCAACAGGATCTCGGGGCGAGCCGAAAGATCGTGCGAACCGTCTGGTGGGGGGCGGGCGGCTTGGCCGCTGATCTTGCCGCGGGCATGTGCCTGGACGTCATCATCGAGCCAAAGATCAATACCTGGAACGGTCGGACGAGCGTCGAGGGCGAAATTAAAGACGTGCGCGTGTGCGAAGTGTGAGCGCAAGAGCCTGCGGATATTCATCCGCAGCTAGGAAGAGCGCGAAGCAATACGAATCCCAAATAATTCTCGTGCGTTTCGCGGGTGCCATGCTTCATCCGCGAAGCGGTGAAGCATGCTTTGCCCTATCGGGTCAAAGCATGGCACCCGCCTTTGGATCAATTGCGATTCGTATAAGTCCGGCCGCTTCGAGCACCTTATGTAAACCGCGCGCATCGGATTCATCAAACGCGCCGACGTCCGACGAATCGATATCCAGCACACCCCAGCACACGCCGCGCTCATCGAGCAGCGGCATGACGATCTCGGATCGGTCCCGCGGATCGCAGGCGATGTAGTTCTCGCCCAGTTCAGTCACGTCCCGAACGATGCGCGGTTTCTTGGAGCGCAACGCCTGACCACACACGCCGTGCAGGCCGATCGGTGAACACGCCGGCTTGTCACGGCACGAGCCCAGCACGAGCCTCTTCTCATCCGGCTCGTGCGGCCTATCGATATAGAAACCGACCCAGGAATACCCGTGATTCTCAAAGGCGATCCACAGCGCGTCGACGACCGCGCGCATGCGCTGGTCGCGTGCGCCGATCGGCTTCAAGTGATCGACCACGGCTTGATAATCACGAGACGTAGACGCCATGGAACGATGATAGATCGTTGAGCGCGACGATGGGTTGTTCCCCCGTAGGGTCAAGCCCTACGGCTAAACGGTCGCGTCTCGACACCGCAATGCCTTGACGCCTTGATGCCTTGATGCCTCGATGCCTTGATGCCTTCCGCCCTCACCCGCCGGCCATCACTTTGCCCATGCTGAAGATAGGCAGCAGCAGCGCCAGGGCGACCGAGCCAATGACCACACCCATGAGAATGATCATCACCGGTTCAATGTATGCGGTAACCTGTCGCACCGAGGCGTCGAGCTCCTCCTGACTGAACTGGGCGATGCGCTCCATGACCTCGGGCAGGCGGCCGGATCGCTCACCGGCTGAGATCATCGAGGCGACATTGGCGCCAACGAATTTATGCTGGAAGACGGCGTCGCTCATCTGCCGGCCGTTGCGAATTTCGTCGGTCATGGTATCCCAGAGCTGATCGTAGTACGCGTTATTCGTCACGCCGCGGCAGATATCAATGACGTCAAGCACGTTGACGCCCGTGCCCAGAAGGGTGGCCATCGTGCGTGAAGCGCGGGTGATGTACAACTGCCGGTACATGCCGCGTAACCCAGGCATATTCAGCCGAACCCAATCGGCGGCTCGCCGGCCGGAGGGGGTCTTCAGCCAGACCACGAGCGAGACGACGGTGAGAATGCCTAGCGGCCCATACCACAAGTACTCAGTGGTTATGAAATTACTCATCGCCAGCAGAATCCTGGTCGGCGTGGGAAGTGTCGCGGAACGCTCGCCGTAGATCGTGGCAAACCGAGGCAGCACGAACGCCATCAGGAAGACGGTCATCGCGAGACTGCTCGCCATCATGAAGAGGGGGTACGCCAGTGCTCCCTTCACCTGCCGTGCCGTCTGCCGCTCCTTGGAGAGGTACTCACCGACTCGTCCCAGCATCAAGGCCATGGTTCCGGAGGCCTCCGACGCTCGCATCAGGCTGATCATCATCGACGGAAAGATGCGAGGCCATTTCATCATCGATGTTGACAGCGGCTCCCCGCCGTCGAGGTCCTCCCGCACGACGATCAGGACCTCGCGGAAGTCTCGGCTCGGCGTCTGATCACTGAACGCCTCCATCGCCTCCGACAGCGGCACGCCTGTCTCGAGCATCACCGACAATTGCTGGCAGAACGCAATCACGTCCTCGCGCTTGACGCGCTTCGCCGCTTCGGCCCGCTGAATCTGCTTGCGATCGAGTTGTGCGTCGACGCGCATGGGGTTCGCCTCGACCTCGAAGACGAATTTGCCCTCTGCCCGGAGGCGCGCGTTCACATCCTCCGGACTCGACGCGACCAACGTGCCGGTCACCACCGCTCCGGTCTTATCACGGGCCTTGTAGCCGTATGTACTTTCGACTGACGTAGACAATTCGTTCTCACATCTGCGTCACATGCTCGTGACGTAGAACACTTCCTCAGCGGTGGTCAATCCACCCTCGACCTTTTCCATGCCGTCCGCGCGCAACGTTCCAAAGCCGCTCTTGGCGAGAATGGTTCGAAGCTCCTGGAGGTTCGCCCCGCGCGCGACGGCGGTCAGAAGCTCCTCGTCGGGAACGAGCAGCTCGAAGATTCCAATTCGCCCGGCGAAACCCGTCCCGCGGCACCGACTGCAGCCTTGACCGCGAGAGAGATCCTCAATCGGGCCGCAGTAATTCTCGACGGCCTCGCGGATGACCGGCTCGGGCTCGTACGTCTCCTTGCAGTGTGGGCAGATTTTCCGCACCAGACGCTGGGCGAGGACGCCGCGGAGGGTCGCCGCCACCAGGTAGGACTCGATCCCGATGTTGACGAGGCGAGTCACGGCGCTGGGCGCATCGTTGGTATGGAGGGTTGAGAAAACCAGATGCCCGGTCAACGCTGCCTGGATCGCCGTGGCCGCGGTCTCGGCATCACGCACCTCGCCGACCATCAGTATGTCGGGGTCTTGACGTAACATCGAGCGCAGGGCGAGCGCGAAGCTGAACCCGGCTTTCTCATTCACCTGTGACTGATTGATGCCCGGGATGTTCGCTTCGATCGGGTCCTCGACCGTGCATATGTTCTGCTCGTCGGAGTTGAGCAGGCTCAGCACAGAGTACAAGGTTGTCGACTTGCCGGAGCCGGTCGGCCCGGTGACGAGCACGACGCCGTTGGGCTGGCGGACAACCTCCTTCCAACCCACGAGCATCCCCGCCGAAAACCCGAGCTTGTCCAGTGACACGATCGAGTTGCGGTTGTCGATGATCCGGATCACGACCTTCTCGCCGAACTTGCCCGGCATGGTGGAGACGCGAAGATCGATCGGTCGGCCGTCCATCCGCACGTGGATATCGCCGTCTTGCGGCAAGCGCCGCTCGGAGATGTCAAGATTGCTCATGATCTTGATGCGGCTCGTCAGCGCCGCGTGCATCTGATACGGCGGGGCAAGCCGCTCGTACAATCGACCGTCCACTCGGTACCGGACGCGCAGGCGATGATCGTCCGGCTCGATATGGATATCCGAGGCGGCGTCCTGCACCGCGCAATAGATAATGTAGTTGACAAGCTTCACGACCGGACTGTGCCCGGCGACTTCCTCAAGATCAGCCAGCTCGGTGACCTGCCGCTCGATGAGGCTGAAATCGGCTTCATCGATGTCTTCATAGATGTCGTCGATGACAAAGACGTTCGCGGCCGGCAAGTACGAACGAAGTGAGGTCTCGATCTCGGCGCTCGTCGCGGCGACGATCTGGACCTCATGCCCGGTCAGCCGCTGAATCTCCTCCACCAGGAAGACGTTGGCCGGCTCCGATACCGCGACCGTCAGCACGCCGCGGACGAGGAACAGGGGCAGGATCGTGTGCTCCTCAACGAACTCGCGCGGCAGAAGTTCGATGACTTGGGGATCCGCAATCTTTGCGGTATTCTGAACGAACGGCACACCATAGCCGTCAGCAAGCGCCTCGATGATCTGCGGATCAGTGGCGAAATTCATTTCCACGAGGATTTCACCGATCAGCTTCTTGTGCCCTTTTTGAGCTTGAAGCTCGAGGGCCTCGGTGAGTTGGCTCGGCGTGATATATCCCTTGGCGATAAGCATCTCACCCAGTTGGCGGCGCGGGCCTGCGTCGAGACTCGGGTTTATTCGCGAATGCTGAATCATCTTTCGCTCGATCTACCGCAAGCTCTTAGCGGCGGCCTCGATGCTTTCGTGAACGGCGAACCGCCGATCAAGTCGTGTGACCTCAAAAATCTTCTGCACGGTCTCGCCGGGATTGACCAGTCGGCACTGGCCGGAGCGATTCGCCGCCTCATCAATGATCCACAGCAGCAGCTCGAGCCCGGCCGAGTCGATTAGTGTCAGATGCTCCAGGTCCAGGACGACGTCGCGGACCCCGGCGTCGAAGCGCTCCTGGCAGGTGCGGCGGAAGGCATCGGCCGAATCGGCGGTCAGTTCGCCACTGACCGTCAGCACGGTGATGGAGTCGTGATCTTCATAGCTGAGCTTCATGCTGCATCCTCCCGCGGCCGGGCCGTATCGTCTTGCAGAGCGCGATGCTCCCGTACCAGACGGTCGTAGCCGCTGAAATCTAGCTTGACGAATACCGGGGCCAAATCCGGATCGAACTGTGTGCCTGCGCATTGACTGATCTCGGCTAGGACCTCGGATCGTGTCATGGCGGCGCGATAGGTTCGTGTCGAGCTCATGGCATCGAACGAGTCCGCCAAGGCGATCAGCCGAGCCACCATCGGAATTCGCTGCCCCGAGAGTCCATGCGGGTAGCCCGCGCCGTCCCAGCGCTCGTGGTGGTAGAGGACGCCCGGGAGAATATCTTTCAACTGGGGAATGTCCTTCAAGATGCGGTATCCGATCTCCGGAT
Source organism: Planctomycetota bacterium (assembly GCA_022567855.1). Lineage (GTDB taxonomy): Bacteria > Planctomycetota > Phycisphaerae > Phycisphaerales > SM1A02 > JADFNO01. The sequence goes on from JADFGE010000095.1 coordinate 5,658, forward strand.
GCTTGCGCATGAAGCCGAACTCCTCCTCGGTCAGCTTCCCGGGCTTGCAGAGAACGGCCTCGGGCACGCCGATCTTGCCGACGTCATGGACCAGGCCGGTGATCTGCATTCGACTGATGGCGTGGTCAGACAGTCCGATTGCCTTGGCCAACTCTTGCGTAAGGTGGGCGACTCGTCGGGAGTGGCCAGAGGTGTATTGATCCTTCGCATCGATCGAGGCGGTCAGCGCATCGAGCGTGCCGAGAAACATCGCGTTGAGATCGTCGTACAGCGCAGCATTCTCGAGGAAGATCGCCATGTGCGTCGCCGTCGCGCCAAGCAGTTTCATATCGACGGACGAAACGTCGCGGTCCGGCCCCTGCTTCTCGCCGGCGACGAGCAATCCGATCACGCGGTCGTCACGACTGATCGGGTGTGCCAGCACGGACTTGCCGAGATCCGCAAAGCGGGCGTACTCGTCGTTGATCGCCGGCCCCAGGACCAGCGGCGTCTCGGGCTGGGCCAGACTCAGCAGGTCTTGAACAAGAGGTCGCAGCGCTTCAACCGGTAGGTTCGGCTCGCCGCTCACCGTAAACAAGCCGGCGAGTTTCTTCAGCCGATCACGATCGTCTGCCAGTAGGGCCGCGACCCAACTGTACGGCAATGTACCCAACAGCTCCTCGCACACGATCGTGACGAACCGTCTCGGCTGCTGCACGACCGTCATGCTTTGCGTGATCGAATAGAGCAAGCTGATCTCTTCGTACGAGTCGGCAAGCTGCTGGCCCACACATTCCATGGCTTCGTCGTTCGAGGCCAGTTGAACATGGTCGGCGAGCGCATAGCTGGTCATCACGGCCAGTCTTTGGACGTCGGCTTCACCGGCGGGCGGAAGCTCGGCGAGTCGGCGACGCGTCAGTTCGAAGTCCATGCGCACAGACTGGCACATTGCTGACAGTTGCTCGCAATCGAGGAACACTTCGGTGAGGATCACCGCCACGGCATAGCCGACCCGTCGGCGGCGACGGACGCGCGGCATAGGGAAGACCCAGCAGCCCGGGAACAACTCGAGACCCGGCAGCTCGCTGAGCTCTTTCCATTTCCCGGCCGCTTCTCGCAGAGCGCGTCGAAAAATGCGCGAAAGGCAGAACAAATCCGCCAGCCAGTCGGTGCCCGGCCGCGGCCTGGAGTTCAAATGCCCCACGGTATCGCAGTCCAACAGCAGCAGACCGACCTCCCGGAGCCGTTGCGCGACGGCTCGGGTCGCCTTGGTCTCGAGATGGCTGTCGCGCTGATTCAACCCGTCTTTGCCCTCGATTCGCGCAGCCCGGCCTCATCCGCGGCGCAACCTGGCAGATCGTTCACTAATTTCAAGACAGCTCGTGGGCTGAACGGTTTGCTGATGACCCCCTTGATGTTCCCGATCTGAAGATCCTCGTCATCCAAGGCGTAGCCTCGCGCCGTAATGATCAGCACCGGTATCTGTGACGTCGGACCGTGGTCGGCCAACGCTTGACACAGTTCAAGCCCGGTCATGTACGGCATCTGAAAGTCGGTGATGATGAGGTCCGGCAGCTCCTGACAGGCGAGTTCGAAGGCCTCCTCGCCGTCCACCGAGGTGAGGACGTCGTGTCCTGCGTTGCGGAGCTTCAGGGACAGCACGTGCAGAATGTGCGCCTCATCATCAACTACAAGGATTCGATAAGCCATTGATTCCTCCTCAGGCCGCCGCTTGCGAACCTGCGTAGCGCATCGGGATCGAGACCCAGAACTTCGAACCCATTCCGAGTTTGGACTCAATCCCGATCTGCCCGTCGTGAAGCGTCTCCACAATGTGCTTGCACAGACTCAACCCCAATCCGGTTCCCGTCGCTATGCGCTTGTAGTTCTCCACACGGTAGAACTTATCGAACAGCTTCGGGATCGCGTCGGGCGGAATGCCCAACCCGGTGTCTGAAACCGTGATCAAAACGCTGCGCGTCAGATTGTCCGAATCCGCGTTGACGGTCACGCGGCCGCCGTCAGGCGTGTACTTGACCGCGTTGGACACGAGATTCAACACAACCTGATACAGCATGTCGAGGTCTCCCTCAACGCTGAGATCAACGTCCGCAACCCGCTTGAGCAGCGAAATCTTCTTCTCACGCGCCTGCGGCCCCAACGTGTCCACCGCACGATCGATCAGTTGCTTGATGTCGACGTCCTTGCGCTCAATCTGGATTATCCCGGCTTCGATGCGGCTTATGTTGAGCATGTTGTCGATCAACCGACCCAGGCGCTGCGCCTCGTTGTGAATGATCTTGTAGAACTCCTGGCGAGATGCCTCATCCGTCGCTTCACCGTCCACGAGCATCTCGATATAGGCTCGGATCGAGGACAGCGGCGTGCGCAGCTCGTGGCTGGCCTTGGACACAAAATCCGACTTGTTCTGCGAGATCTCACGCTCACGAGTGAGATCGTGGAGAATCGTGACGACGCCCGCCACCTCATGCTTGTGGTCTTCGACACAGGTCAACGTGATATCGAAAACACGCGTCTGCTCGCCCTCGCTCGAGCCGACGCTGATCTCGTGGTCGGTATGTCGGTGATCGGCGAAATTGGCGTTCTGGCAGGTGTCTTTGATCCACTGGCAAAGCCGGTCGTCACGAACCACCCGGTCGATCGGCTGATGGATCGCGCCCGCGGGGTCGAAGCCGAAGATCCGCCCGGCCGCCTCGTTGACGACGACGAGCTCGTTGAAGGCATCCGTCACGAGCACCGCATCCCACAGCGCGTGGAGGACGGCCTCGATGTGGCGCTGCTCGGCCTCCGCGACACGATGGCGAATCTCCACCTGGCGCACTTGGTTGCGCAGGACTTGCTCGCGTTGCGAGAACCGGTCGATGGCCCCGATAAATGCACGACTGACCGGACGCAACCAACTCGGCCCGACAAACGGCGAACGAGGATCCCCCGAATCAGAGCTCGCCTCGATATAATTGCGGAGCTTCCCCAGAGACCGATCGGTCACGATCCCCAGCGGCAGCAGGATGCCCGAGACGACGACAACGAAGATGCACCACAGCACGAGCAGTCGCACAACCGGATGCGACGCGTGACTCCATTCCTGAAACCAATCAAGGCGCAGCGCCGCGAAGGACACAGCCGTCGCGGCCACCGACAGAATCAGCACCAGGTATAGACTTGCAACCTTCCCCGCCCTCACAGACCTTCCTTCGCCTCAGTGAATCGATCCCTCCTGCACGCGCCGACCACCCGCCGAGGTTGGCGGCTCGAACGGGCCCGACGGTCTCGGGGCGAGACTCAGGCCCTGGAACAACGCCTGCGCGTCCGCGCTCTCAGGCTCGGCCCGCAGCGCCTCCGTGTACGCACGACGCGCCCCTTCAACATCACCGGCCTCCTCCAGCGTCCGGCCGCGAACAAGATGCGG